>JANOYK010000929.1:0-6810 GCA_031428855.1 Burkholderiales bacterium
CCTTCGGCGGTCGGCAGCGCGCCGAACACGTCCCACAGCGTGACCGGGCAGCCGGCCCATTTCGGCTCGTCGAGTTTGAGCGCTTCGAAGCGTTCCTTGACCTTGCCGGCCATCTTGCCGGGGTTGGCAATGCCCGACAAATCGCCCTTGATGTCGGCCATGAACACCGGCACACCAATCGCGGAAAAACTCTCGGCCAGTTTTTGCAACGTCACCGTTTTGCCGGTGCCGGTAGCGCCGGTGATAAGGCCGTGGCGGTTGGCGAGCGCAGGCAATAACGCCAGTTCCATCGCGTCGTTTTTGGCAATCATCAAGGGATCAGGCACGTTGGCACTCCGTCTGGAAGGTAAAATCACCGCTTCAAAAATGTGCAGGCGATTGTAGGGGAAACACATGGCAGGTCATTCCAAATGGGCCAACATTCAGCACCGCAAGGGGCGGCAGGATGAAAAGCGCGGCAAAATTTTCACGCGGCTGATTAAGGAGATCACGGTCGCATCACGCATGGGCGGCAGCGATCAGTCGATGAACCCGCGCCTGCGCCTGGCGGTCGAAAAAGCCTCGGGCGCGAACATGCCCAAAGACACGGTTGAGCGTGCGATCAAGCGCGGTGCCGGTGAACTCGACGGCGCGAACTACGAAGAAATCCGCTACGAAGGCTATGGCACCGGCGGCGCGGCCGTGATGGTCGATTGCATGACCGACAACCGCACCCGCACCGTGGCCGAAGTGCGCCACGCGTTTTCCAAATACGGCGGCAATCTCGGCACTGATGGCTCGGTCGCCTTCATGTTCAAGCACTGCGGGCTGTTCCTGTTCGCCCCCGGTCTGGCAGAAGACAAGGCGATGGAAGCCGCCCTCGACGCCGGTGCCGAAGACGTGATTGCGAATGACGACGGCTCGATTGAAGTGGTATGCAGCCCGGGCGATTTTGATGCCGTCAAAAAAGGGCTGGAAGCAGCCGGCCTCAAAGCGGCCTTGGCCGAGGTGACCATGAAACCTTTGAGTGCCACCGAGCTTGATGCGGACGAGTCAGTGAAAATGCAAAAGTTGCTCGACGCGATTGAAGATTGCGACGATGTGCAAGAGGTGTACACCACCGCCGTGTTGTCGGAGTAAGCCGCATGAAATTATTGGTAGTGGGCTCGGGCGGACGCGAACACGCTCTCGCATGGAAGCTGGCGCAATCGCCACGCGTGCAGGTGGTGTATGTCGCCCCCGGCAACGGCGGCACCGCGCTTGAACCGAATCTGGAAAATATGGCGATCACCGGCATCAACGAGCTGGCTGATTTCGCTGCCAAGGAACATATTCACCTCACCGTGGTCGGCCCGGAAGGCCCGCTCGCGGGCGGCATCGTCGACACTTTCCGCGCGCGTGGGCTGAAAATTTTCGGCCCGACCCAAGCGGCGGCGCAGTTGGAAAGTTCCAAGGATTTTGCCAAGGCCTTCATGCAGCGCCACGGCATTCCGACGGCGGCGTATCAAACCTTCAGCGACGCGGCGGCTGCGCATGCTTACATTGACCAGCAAGGTGCGCCGATAGTGGTCAAGGCCGATGGCTTGGCGGCGGGCAAGGGTGTGGTGGTGGCGCTGTCGCTGCCTGAAGCGCACGCGGCGGTGGACATGATGCTCACTGACAACAAAATGGGTGACGCGGGCGCGCGTGTCGTGATTGAAGAATTTCTCAGCGGCGAAGAAGCCAGCTTCATCGTCATGGTCGATGGCCAGCATGGGTTGCCGCTGGCCACCAGCCAGGATCACAAGCGCTTGCTCGATGCCGACCAAGGGCCGAACACCGGCGGCATGGGCGCGTATTCGCCAGCGCCGGTGGTGACGCCGCAGATTCACGCCGAAGTGATGCGCCGCATCATCATGCCCACGGTGCAGGGCATGGCGAAGGATGGCATCGAGTTCACCGGCTTTCTCTATGCCGGGTTGATGATCGATGCGAATGGCCACGCCAAGACGCTTGAATTTAATTGCCGCATGGGCGACCCCGAGACGCAGCCGATCATGCTGCGCCTCAAGACTGATTTGCTCGGCCTGTTTGAACACGCTGTTGCAGGCACGCTCGACACGATTGAGGCCGATTGGGACCGCCGCGCCGCGCTTGGTGTGGTGATGGCTGCGCACGACTATCCGGACACGCCGCGCAAGGGCGACACCATCAGCGGCCTGCCGCCGCCGCCGCTGGCGCAGCCGCAGACTGATGAGGAGATTGACGCCGTGGTGTTTCATGCCGGCACCGTCAAAGACGGCAAAGCGATCAAGACAGCGGGCGGGCGCGTGCTGTGCGCCACTGCGCTGGGCAGCAGCGTAAAAATGGCGCAGCGCCGCGCTTACGAGTTGCTTGAACCAATCCGGTTTGATGGCATGCAGTACCGCACCGACATTGGCTATCGCGCGATTGCGCAACGCGGTGAGCACAAAGCTGTGCCTGACACCAGTCATGGCGCGGGCGGCAGCGCGGGTCATGATGCAAGTCACAGCGCGTCACCGGCCACGGCAGCGAAGCGGGGCGGATGAAACAGTTCGAGAGCCTGCCCGCCTGGCTCGCGTACATTGAAAGCCTGCATCCCCAGACCATCGCGATGGGCCTGGAGCGGGTGCGCATAGTCGCGCAGCGCCTCGCTATCGGCTTCACCTGCCCGGTCATCACCGTGGCCGGCACCAATGGCAAAGGCTCCACCTGCGCCATGCTCGAAGCGATGCTGCGTGCGTCGAGCTACCACACCGGTCTTTACACCTCGCCGCACCTGATTGATTTCAACGAGCGCATCCGTGTCAACGGCGCCGATGTGGATGACGCCACGCTGACCACGGCGTTCGAGCAAGTTGAAGCGGCGCGTGTGAGCGGCGATGAAGTGCAGCTGACTTATTTCGAGTTCACCACGCTGGCGGCCTTGTTGATTTTTCGCGACGCGCAACTCGATTGCGTGATCCTCGAAGTTGGCTTGGGCGGCCGTCTCGATGCGGTCAATATCATCGATGCTGATGTGTCCATTCTCACCAGCGTTGATCTCGATCATCAGAGCTACCTCGGTGACACGCGCGAAAAAATCGGCTGGGAGAAGGCCCATATTTTCCGCGCCGGCCGGCCCGCGATCGTCTCCGATCCGCAGCCGCCGCAAAGCGTGATCGATCTGTCAGCCGCTCTGGGAGCGCGTCTCCTGCGTATAGGACATGAATTCGGCTATGCCGGTGACAAACAGCAGTGGAAGTTTTGGTATCGCGCCGATGCGGCCGCCGAGCCGGTCACGCGCAATGGCTTGCCGTATCCGGCATTGCGCGGGGTGAACCAGTTGCTCAATGCCTCGGCGGCGCTGGCCGCGCTCGAAACGCTGCGCGAACGCCTGCCCTTGCCGGTGCAGGCGCTCAAGCGCGGTCTGCTGGACGTCGAATGGCCGGGACGGTTTCAAATGCTGCCAGGGCAGCCCGCAGTGATTCTGGATGTGGCGCACAACCCGCAGGCAGCGGGCGTGCTGGCCGACAATTTGTCCAACATTGGTTACGCGCCCTACACCCACGCCGTGCTCGGCATGCTGGCCGACAAAGACGTGGCCGGCGTGGTCAAACTGCTCGACGGCAAGGTCGATTTTTGGCATCTGACCACCTTGCCCGGGCCGCGCGGCCTGTCTGCCCAAGCGCTCGCAGACATCATCGAGCGCGCGGGCGTCAAGGGCGAGCGTGTGCTGCATGCCGGCCCGGCTGCAGCCTATGCCGCCGCACGAAAACGCGCAGGCGAGGGTGATAGAATTTTAGTGTTCGGCTCCTTCCTCACAGTGGCTGAGGTAATGCAGGTTTTGAAAGTGAAATGAACGCATGGCAACGCGCAAGGCCACCAGCATGCCGGTCAATACGGTGAACTCCGAAGCTGAAGACTCCACCTTGAAACGCCGCGCACGCCGCCGCCTGATCGGCGCGATTGCATTGGCGCTGCTCGCAGTGATCCTGCTGCCGATGCTGTTTGACGCCGAGAAAAAACCGCTCGACGCCGACATCTCGATCCAGATTCCGAACAAGGACGCGATGGTGACCAAAGGCCCCGGAGCGATTGTGATTCCGGGTGCGCCGGGGGCCGTGCTGTCGGCACCGCCGGATGTGAAAGGGGACGCGAAAGCGGACGCCAAGGGCGGCGCGGGCGCGGCGGCGCAATCCACAGCGGAGCCGCAGGAAGGCGCGAAGGCTGGAGCTAAGGGCGGGGCGAAGGCTGAGCCCAAGGTTGAGTCCAAGGCTGAGTCCAAGGCTGAGTCCAAGGCCGACTCCAAGATCGACGCCAAAGCCGAGCCGAAGCCGCCAGCCGCCAAGCCCGACGACAAGCGCAGCGCGAAGGATGTGGCAGAGGAGAAACGCGCTGCCGCGATTCTCAACGCCCAGGCCGAGGCTGCCAAAGCCTCGGCGGCGTTATCGGGCAAGGCGACAGCCGCTGAGGGCGGCTTTGCGGTCCAGGTCGGCGCGTTTGCGGCGGCTGACAAAGTGCAGGAAGCGCGCGACAAACTTGGCGCGGCCGGCATTAAAACCTACACCGAAAAACTCGACACCAAAGATGGCGAGCGCACCCGCGTGCGGGCCGGCCCGTTCGCAGCCAAAGAAGCCGCCGAAGCCGCGCGTGAGCAGATCAAGACGCTCGGCTTCAGTGGTGCTGCCGTGGTGTCGCGGTGAGTCTGGCTCCCGCGCACGGTGGCGGCGCAGTCAGTCTGGCCCTGGCGCGCCCGCCAATGAATGCTCAGCCGGATGATTGCGCCCGCTGATGTTTTCCCCAGATGACGTTCGCCCCCGGGATGTTCGCGCCATGACCGGATTGCCAGCGTGACGTTGTTCGACTACGCGGTGCTCGCGATCCTGCTCGTCTCGGTCATCATCTCGGTGTTGCGCGGGCTGGTGCGTGAAATCCTCTCCTTGATCGGCTGGGTCGCCGCGTTCGTCGCCGCCAATCTGTTCTCCAGCGATGTCGCCGAACTGCTACCGGCCGTGCTCGGCCACCCGGTGTTGCGCCTGATTGTGGCGTTCCTGCTGCTGCTGCTCGGCGGCGCGTTGCTGATGGCGATCATCAACTGGGGCATCCTGCGCGCCATCGCAGCGGCCGGCATGCAACTGGCCGACCGTGGCCTGGGCGGTTTGTTTGGCCTCGCGCGCGGCTTGGTGATCGTGGTGGCGCTGGTGATGGTGGGCGGCATGACGCGCGCGCCGCAAATGGATTTCTGGAAGGACGCCATCTTCGCTTCGCTCGCCGAAGCGGCGGTCAAGACAGTGCTGCCATTTTTGCCTGCCGATATTGCGGGCAAGGTAAAATTCTGACTTGCGTGAATGGCAGCAGCGTGAATGACCGCAGTGTGATTGGCCGCAGCGTGATTGGCTGCTGCGTGACTGACCGTTGTGCTCCTGCTGCGGCCTGCGCTGTACTCCACCGGACGGCCTGAAAGAACTCATCATGTGCGGAATCGTCGGCGTCGTCTCGCAACACCCGGTCAATCAGCTTCTCTATGACGGCTTGCTGCTGCTGCAACATCGCGGCCAAGACGCGGCCGGCATCGCCACTGCGGACAACAAAACCTTTTACATGCACAAGGGCATGGGCCTGGTGCGCGACGTATTCCGCACCCGCAACATGCGCGACCTGCCCGGCACCATGGGCCTGGCGCATTGTCGCTACCCGACTGCAGGGTCGTCAAGCAACCCGGCACTGGCGCAGCCGTTTTATGTCAACTCGCCGTTCGGCATCACGCTGGTCCACAACGGCAACCTGACCAACACTGCTTCGCTCACGCAAGACATGTTCCGCCAGGACCTGCGCCACATCAACACCGATTCCGATTCTGAAGTGCTGCTCAATGTGCTGGCGCACGAGATGGAAAAGCACACGCGCAATTTCCGTCTCGACACGGCGGCAATTTTCCAATCGGTCTCGCGTGTGCATGAGCGCGTGCGCGGTGCCTATGCGGTGCTGGCCATGGTTGCCGGCTACGGTCTGCTCGCGTTCCGCGATCCCTTCGGCATCCGCCCGCTCTGCCTCGGGCGCTGGGAACATGATGGCCGGATTGATTACATGGTGGCATCCGAGTCGGTCGCGCTCGAAGGTTTGGGATTTGAGTTCGTGCGCGACATCGAACCGGGTGAGGCAGTCTATATTGATCTCGACGGCAATCTGTCGGCTCAGCAGTGCGCCAAAAAGACCTCGCTCAATCCCTGTCTGTTCGAGTACGTGTACCTGGCGCGGCCCGACTCGCACATGGATGGCGTGTCGGTGTACGCGGCGCGCCTGAAACTCGGCGAATTTTTGGCCGACAAGATCAACGCGCTCGGTCTCACCTCCAAGATTGATGTGGTGATGCCGATCCCCGATTCATCGCGCCCCTCGGCGATGCAATTGGCAATGAAGCTCAAACTCGACTACCGCGAAGGCTTTATCAAAAACCGCTACATCGGCCGCACCTTCATCATGCCGGGCCAGGCGGTGCGCAAAAAATCGGTGCGCCAAAAACTCAATGCCATCGGCGTCGAGTTCAAGGGCAAGAACGTGCTGATCGTGGACGACTCGATCGTGCGCGGCACCACCAGCCGCGAGATCGTCAACATGGCGCGCGAGGCCGGTGCGGCCAAAGTATTTTTTGCCTCGAGCGCGCCGCCGGTGCGCTTCGCCAACGTCTACGGCATCGACATGCCAACGCGGCATGAACTCATCGCCAGTGAGCGCGACGAAGCCGCCATCGCACGTGAGATCGGAGCTGACGAACTAATCTACCAAGACCTCGATGCGTTAGAGCGTGCGGTGCGCGAACTCAACCCCAAGCTCACCCATTTCGAGGCC
>JANOYK010000930.1:0-2869 GCA_031428855.1 Burkholderiales bacterium
GGGAAACGGTATGGCCTCGCCATTGGCGGCAATGAAGGTGATTCCCGGTTGCAGCGCAGAGGTTCTTGGCATGCTGGCGCGCGTCGGCTTCGAGACCGGTCACCCGGCTGTCGGGGCAGCGCGAGAACCGCGAGCGCGCCAGGCCGGCGGCACCGCACCTAAGTTCGATGATTTCGCGGCCGGCGAGCGGCACCAGGTCCGCCAGAAAATCAAGTTCGTCGCCAATCAGGGGCAGGGTTTCGATGGCGGGAGTCATTGGGAGTTTCGAATTGGAGGCTGGAAGTCGCGGGGCTGGGTGCGCAATGCCCGTGCATGGCGCAGGCGATCTGCAGGTGGGCAAGACACCGCACAGCCGGTCATTTTGTTATGCAGCCGGCAAAGTGGTCAACCGCTGCCGCCGTTTCATGTGCGCCGCCACTGATCCGTTGCGCACCTGGGTTGCGCTCGAGATGGAAAACTCCCTTGCGTGTGTTGACATCCTACCATTATTCGATGATAATTGAATTATGGAAGAATCAGACATCGTCAAATGCCTGTCCGCACTGGCCCAACCAGTGCGCCTGCAGGTTTTTCGCGCCTTGGTCGTCGCCGGCCCCACCGGCCTGACCCCCGGCGCACTGGCGGAAGCGCTGGGGGTGGCTGCCACTACGCTGTCGTTCCATCTCAAGGAGCTCACGCATGCCGGCCTCATATCGCAGGAGCGCGACGGCCGCAACCTGATCTATCGCGCCGCATTCGGCCGCATGACCGAAGTGCTGGCCTATCTGACCCATAACTGCTGCCAAGGCGAAGCCTGCCTTGAAACCACTGCGCTTGGCTGCGACGCCAGCGCTTGTACCACCCCCTGAACGGAGAACCACCATGAACCGCTTTCACGTCCACCTGCATGTCGATGATCTCGCCAAGAGCATCGGCTTCTACTCCAAACTCTTCGCCGCCGAACCGACCCGGGTCGAGACTGACTACGCCAAATGGATGATCGAGGACCCGCGCATCAACTTCGCCATATCCACGCGCGGCAACACGCCGGGCATCGATCACCTCGGCTTCCAGACCGACAGTGGGGCAGAACTTGCGGTTCTCAAGGCGCGCGCCGAGGGTGCCGACATGGCGCTCATTGACGACGGTGAAACCACCTGCTGCTACGCGCGCAGCGAAAAGCACTGGATCACCGATCCGCAAGGCATCGCCTGGGAGCAGTTTCATACCTTGAGCAACATTCCGGTGTTTCACGAAGAAGCGCCGGCGATGGTGGCTGCCGGGCCCGCGTGCTGCGCGCCGCGCGGCGAGACCGGCGTCAATGCGGCGGCACCGCTCACCGCGGCCACGGCGGCGACAGCGGCACCTGCGGCGCGCGGCAAGCCGATCGACATCGCGGTCAAAGCGGCCAAGTCCTGTTGCTGAGCCGGGAGCCTTGTGCGGACCGCAACGTGTCGCGTCTGGAATGCGGCCCGTTGAGGCGTCGCATGCAGCGGCCGCTTTACGGCGGGCGGTCGCCCGCGACCGCATCGATACGCGAGCGGTGATGACCACCAACGTGCTGATCCTGTGCACCCACAACTCCGCGCGCAGCGTGCTGGCCGAAGGTATGCTCAACCATTGGGCGGCACGCCTGGATATCGACGCGCGCGGCCACAGTGCGGGCAGCGCACCGAGCGGCCGCATCAACCCCTTTGCGCTCGAAGCACTGGCCAATGCGGGTGTTGACACCAGAAAATTCAGAAGCAAGAACTGGGACGAATTCACGCAGGCCGGCGCGCCCGCGATGCGCATCGTCATCACGGTGTGCGACAGCGCGGCAAGAGAGGCCTGTCCGGTCTGGCCCGGCAGCCCGCTGCGCATGCACTGGGGCACCCCCGATCCATCCAACGCCGCAGGCAATGATGAAGCCAAGCGCAAGGCCTTCGAACTGACGCGCCAGGCGATCGGCTATCGCATGCTGCAATTGCTGGCCCTGCCCCTTGCAAGCATGGATAACGCAAGCCTGCAACAAGCGCTTTCCGAGATTGCGCGCCGCTGACACCATTGCGCATTCGTCCATGACCACACCCGCCCAAGCCGCAGACGCACCCGCCACCATCGCCTCGATGAATCTGTTCGAACGCTACCTCACGCTGTGGGTGTTCCTGTGCATCGTCATCGGCATCGCCTTGGGCCAGACCCTGCCCGGCCTGTTCCAGGCGGTCGGCCGCATGGAAGTGGCGCAGGTCAACCTGCCGGTGGGCTTGTTGATCTGGGTGATGATCATTCCAATGTTGCTGAAGGTCGATTTCCGCGCCTTGGCACAGGTCGGCAGCCACTGGCGCGGCATCGGCATCACGCTTTTCATCAACTGGGCGGTCAAGCCGTTTTCGATGGCGCTGCTGGCTTACGTCTTCATTCGCCACGTGTTCGCACCGTACTTGCCGGCCGCGCAACTGGACAGTTACGTGGCAGGGCTGATCCTGCTGGCCGCCGCGCCGTGTACCGCGATGGTGTTTGTATGGAGCCGACTGACCGGTGGCGACCCCATGTTCACCCTGTCGCAAGTGGCCTTGAACGACACCATCATGATCGTAGCCTTCGCGCCCATCGTGGCATTGCTGCTGGGTATTTCTTCCATCACGGTGCCATGGGCTACGCTGATCGCCTCGGTGGTGCTGTACATCGTGATTCCGGTGGCGATCGCCCAAATCTGGCGCAAAGTCTTGTTGCGTCGCGGCCAAGCCGCTTTCGACGCCGCACTGGCAAGGCTCGGGCCCTTGTCGATCGCCGCCCTGCTGGCCACCCTGGTGTTGTTGTTCGCGTTTCAGGGCGAGGCGCTCCTGAAACAGCCATTGGTGATTGCCATGCTGGCGGTGCCGATCCTGATCCAGGTGTTGTTCAACTC
>JANOYK010000931.1:0-2491 GCA_031428855.1 Burkholderiales bacterium
GGCCACCATTCTGTCGATCATCGCCAGCGTGTTTGCGGCTTACGCGATCACCCGCATCCGCTATCGCGGCGCGCAGATGGTGGGCGGGGCGATTTTCCTCGCCTACCTGGTGCCGCCCTCGATCCTGTTCATCCCGCTCTCGACGGTGGTGTTTCAGTACGGGCTGTTTGACACCCCATTCGCGCTGATCCTGACCTATCCCACCATCCTGATTCCGTTTTCGACCTGGCTCCTGATGGGCTATTTCAAAACGATTCCGTATGAACTGGAGGAGTGCGCCCTGGTTGACGGTGCCAACCGCTGGCAAATCCTGGTGCGCATCGTGTTGCCGCTGGCGGTGCCGGGCCTGATCTCGGCCGGCATTTTTTGTCTGACGCTGTGCTGGAATGAATTCATCTACGCGCTCACTTTTATCAACTCCACCGAGAAGAAAACCGTACCGGTGGCGATCCTGTCGGCCTTCACCGATGGCGACCAATACCGCTGGGGCTCGCTGATGGCCGGTGCGCTGGTCGGTGCCTTGCCGTTGGTGGTGCTGTACGCGTTTTTCGTCGAGCACTATGTGTCGGCCATGACTGGGGCGGTGAAGGAATAGCGCGGACAGTTCCCAGCGGCCTCACTTCGTTGATTGCGCACGTTCTGCTGATGCCATCGTTTGCCGCAACGCTGCAAACGACTGGGCATCTCCACTGATTGACGGGAAACAGTCATGCTTAGCAAGCAGCAGGTCGAGCAGTACCGCGAGCAAGGGGTCATCGTGGTGCCGGATGTGGTGGATGCGTTCACGCTCAAGCGCATGCGCGAAGTGCTGGCCGGGCTGGTCGAAGATTCGCGCAAGGTGGCGCAGCACGACGATGTGTATGACCTCGAACCGGGCCACAGCAGCGAAGCACCGCGCGTGCGCCGTATCAAAAAACCGCACAAGGTGCATGCGGTGTTTGACGAAGCGCTGCGCACCCCCGCCATGTTTTCAATCCTGCGTGCGCTGGTGGGTGCGAGTGCGCGCCTCTACGGTTCCAAGCTCAATCTGAAGTCGCCCGAGTTCGGCTCGCCGGTGGAGTGGCATCAGGACTGGGCGTTTTACCCGCACACTAACGATGACTTTCTCGCCATTGGCGTCATGCTTGACGACACCACGGTCGAGAATGGCGCGATGTACGTGATGCCCGGCACTCATAAGGGGCCGACGTTTGACCATCACGATACGAGCGGTCATTTTTGTGGCGCGATAGATCCGGAGAGCTGCGGCCTCGATTTTTCCAAAGCCATCGCGTGTGAAGGCGCAGCCGGTTCGTGCTCGTTTCATCATGTGCGCCTGGTGCATGGCTCGGCACAAAACACTTCGCAGCGCCCGCGCGGGCTGCTGCTGTATGAGATTGCCGCCGCCGATGCCTTCCCGTTGATGGGGACGGGCAACTACGACGACTTCAAAAGCCGCCTGCTCTACGGTGAGGAATCGAACGTGCCGCGCTTTCGCGAGACGCCGGTGCGCATGCCGCTGCCGCCGGCGCTCAAGCAAGGCTCGATTTACGAATCGCAAACCGTGGCCAAGCGCTATTTTGGGTTTGTGAATACACCCGTCAAGAAAACAGCCACCTGAATTTTTTGCAATAAGAACCCACTGAAAGGAAACTGAAATGGATGTGCGCGCCGCCGTATCCTATGCCGCCGGGCAACCTCTGGTCGTGGAGACCGTGCAACTCGAAGGCCCGAAGGCCGGCGAAGTGCTGGTCGAGATCAAGGCCACCGGTATTTGCCACACTGACGAGTTCACCCGCTCGGGTGCCGACCCGGAAGGCCTGTTCCCGGCGATCTTCGGCCATGAGGGCGCGGGCATCGTGGTCGACGTCGGGCCAGGCGTGACCTCGCTCAAGAAGGGCGACCACGTGATCCCGCTCTACACACCCGAGTGCCGTACCTGCAAATCCTGTCTGTCGCGCAAGACCAATCTATGCACGGCGATTCGCGGCACCCAGGGCCGTGGCGTGATGCCTGACGGCACCTCACGCTTTTCCATCGGCGGCAAAAAAATTCATCACTACATGGGCTGCTCGACCTTTGCCAACTACACTGTGCTGCCCGAAATTGCGCTCGCCAAAATCCGTGAAGACGCGCCGTTTGACAAGGTCTGCTACATCGGCTGCGGCGTCACCACCGGCATTGGCGCAGTCATCAACACGGCCAAGGTGGAGCCGGGCGCGAATGTCGTCGTGTTCGGTCTCGGCGGCATTGGTCTCAATGTGGTGCAAGGCGCGCGCCTCGCGGGAGCCAACATGATTGTGGGCGTTGATCTCAACCCGGCGCGCAAACCACTGGCAGAAAAATTCGGCATGACCCATTTCGTCAACCCCAAAGACGTCGGCGGCGATCTGGTGGCCCATCTGGTCGAACTCACCGGCGGCGGTGCCGACTACAGCTTCGAATGCATCGGCAATGTAGACGTAATGCGGCAAGCGCTCGAATGCTGCCATCGCGGCTGGGGCGTGTCGGT
>JANOYK010000932.1:0-15546 GCA_031428855.1 Burkholderiales bacterium
ATGGATTCAACGGGGCCGGTTCACAACGCGACCGGCTTCAATGGCACCGGCTTCAATGCAGCCGGGTGAAATGTGGGCGCTGTCACTGCGGGGCCGCCGCTCACCGCATGTCCCGGTGCCGCACCAGCACCGGCGCGCGCCCGGTAAAGCGCGCGGCGAGCTGCTCGGCAAAGTACACCGAGCGGTGCTGCCCGCCAGTGCAGCCGATGGCACCGGGAAATCCGGTGAGCGGCGGCCCCGCATTGACAGCGCCCACATTTCACCCGGCTGCATTGAAGCCGGTGCCATTGAAGCCGGCCGCGTTGTGAACCGGCCCCGTTGAATCCATTGTGAACCCGGCCGCGTCGCACCCGATCGCGTCGAATCCATCGTGAACCCGGCCCCGTTGAACCCGCCATTGAACCCGCCATTGAACCCGCCGGATTGGCACACCCTCCCGCTGTTTCCGCTCGGCACCGTGCTGTTCCCCGGCGGGGTGTTGCCGCTGCGCGTGTTCGAGGCGCGCTATGTCGACATGATGCGCGAATGCATGAAAGCGGGCCAGCCGTTTGGCGTGTGTCTCATCAAAGAAGGCCATGAAGTCGGCGCGCCCGCTGTGCCGCACGATGTTGGCTGCCTCGCCAGCATCACCGACTTCGACATGCAGCAACCCGGGGTGCTCAACATTGTCACGCGCGGGGCCGGACGTTTTCGCGTGCTGGACACGCACACCCAGACCAACGGCCTGGTGCGCGCGCGCGCCGAAGCGATGCCAGATGATCGCGCTGCTGTGGTGCCGGCCGCATTCGCGAGCTGCGCCCTCGCGCTGCGCGCGATTCTGCCCAAGCTGCCGGCCGGCATGATCGCCGAACCGCATCAGTTCGACGACGCCACCTGGATCTCAAACCGCCTCGCCGAAATCCTGCCGGTTCAAACACTCGCCAAACAACGCCTGATGGAATTGCCGGATGCGATAACGCGGCTCGAAATCATCCACACCTTTTTGGGGCAGCAGGGGTTGAAGATCTGAGGCGCTTCTTATTTGACTGACCCGCGCTGCGGTGTCTGCTGCGCCAAGTGCGCCAGCAATTTCTTCACCGGGGCAGGCAGGGCCGCGCCGGCGGCATCATCCAGCGTCAGCCACATGTGTCCAGTTTTCCCCAGATGGGTCTCGACGCGCTGTGTTGCGTTGCGACCAGCCAGGGAGAGCGTGACCGGCCGGATCGTCAGATGGTAGTGCGTGAAGCCATGCTCAATCAGCGCCAGCGCATGGTGTCCGCGCCAATCAAGACCGGCACCATGTGTCCAGTGCTGCGCCTGCGCTTCAGTGTCGAATTGCGGCAGGCACCACAGCCCGCCCCAGATGCCGGGCGAGGGCCGCTTCACCAGCAGCACGTCACGTCCCTGTAGCAGCACCAGCATCACGCATGCGCGCTGCGGCAGCGCCTTCTTGGGCTTGCGGTGCGGCAGCTCGGCGACTCGCTTGTCACGATGCGCCACGCACTCACTTTGCAATGGACAAGCACCGCAGTTGGGCCTGGCGCGGGTACACAAGGTGGCGCCCAAATCCATCAAGCCTTGCGTATAGGCCTCAACCCCGGTGCGCGGCAACAGGCCCAAGGCCCGCTCCCAGAGCGCTTCTTCGACCTTCCTCTCACCCGGATAACCAGCCACGCCGAAGCAGCGCGCGAATACGCGCTTGACGTTGCCATCGAGAATCGCCGCGCGCACGCCATGCGCGAACACGGCAATGGCGGCAGCAGTAGAGCGGCCAATGCCGGGCAGCGTGACCAGTTGCTCCGGGGTGCGCGGCAGTTCACCGCGCCATTGCTCGACTGCGATGCGCGCAGCCTTGTGCAGATTGCGCGCGCGGCTGTAGTAACCGAGGCCAGCCCAATGGCGCATCACTTCTTCTTCAGGCGCTTGCGCGAGGCTGGCAAGATCGGGAAAGCGCTGCATGAAACGCACGTAGTAACCCATCACCGCGGCCACTTGCGTCTGCTGCAACATGATCTCGGACACCCAGATGCGGTAGGCGTCGCGGGTGTTTTGCCACGGCAGATCGTGGCGGCCATGCTGGCGCTGCCACGCGATGACGCGCGCGGCGAATGACGGCCGGCGCACAGAGAAGGACGGCGCGCCCGCCGTGGACGCCGCAGACTGCCGCTGCAACAACGTCAGCCTCTTGGCGTCAACGCCCAAACAGGCCGCGCAGTTTTTCCTTGGCCTTGTCTTCGGCCGACTGCGGCTTGGCCACTGGCTGCCCGGCTGCCGGTGCCGCTGGCTGACCGGCCTGGGCCGGGGTGGCTGGGGCGGCCGGCGTATCCGCTTTTTTCATGCCGAGGATGCCTTTGAGTTTGTCTTCGACCGCGCTCTTGGCCTTGTCGGTCACGGCGGCAGCGGCGATGGCACCGTACTGCACGTCGTACTTCACCGCATCGAGCGGGCCGTAAATTTTGACCGGCACGGTGACGCCCTTCAACTGCGCCATCTCTTTCGCGTCCTGCCCCGCCGCCGTGCCCACCACGGTGGCTTTGGCGAGGTAGTCCATGCTGTTCTCACCGATGTTGACAGTGCCGTCGCCGCCGACACGCACGAACGGCGATTTGACATCAAGGTCGTTGCTGGTGGCGATGCCGTTCTTGATAACCGCACTCATTTTCATTTCGCTGAAATCGGTCTTGTCTTCCTTCTTGGCTTCCTGCACCTTGTTTTTGTTGAGCGACACCGCCGCCTTGGCCTCGCGGAACGACTTGGCGAGGTTGATGCCCTTGTATGCGCCGTCGCGCAGGTTGACTGCCGCCGTGCCGTTGAGCCCGCGCTTGAGCGCCGACGGCGTGTTGCCGGCCGTCGTGACATCGAGATTGACGTTGCCGCGGCCCTCCAGAATGTCCTTGTTGATCGCGTCTTTCATCAACGGGTTGATGTTGACGCCGGTCAGATTCTGCTTGATCGCAAACGCGTTGGTGTTGGCGTTGACACTCACGCTGCCGGCCAGGGTGCCCTGATACAGCGCCGCGCTCACCGGGGCGAGATCAACCTTGCCGCCGGCTGCGCGAAACGTCAGCGCGACATTGTTGGCCTTGACGTTGTGCATCTGAAACGCGCCGATCTTGACGGTGCCGTTCGCGTTGAGCGCCTTGAGCGCCGAGAGGTCGAACGGCTTTTCCGGTTCGCTGGTCTTGGGCGCGCCGGGTGCGCCTGGCGCATTGGACCCGGCGGCGCTTGGCGGCGGCAGGTATTTGTCGAGGTTGAGTTTGTCGATCACCACATCAAAATTGATCGCGCTGTTCTTGAATTTGGTGAGGCTCACTTTGGCCTGAATCGAGCTCTCATCAAACTTGGTGGCGATGTCGGCGCTTACACTCTCCTTGCCCAGATCAGCACGGGCTGAACCGCTGATCGGCAGCTTGACGGTCTTTTGCGGTATCGCCGGGTCGGTCACGGTCACATCGGCGTTGATTTTGGCCAGATCAAATATCTTGGCTTCGAGATTGGCGGTGAGTGCGGTCGAGAGCAGCGCCACCACGATGCGCTCGCCCTGCTTCACGTTCGCATCGAGTTTGACTTCGCCAATCGAGAGCGCCTTGCCGCTGCCCTTGACGCCGGACAAATTGAACTTCGCATCGACGTTATCTTTGCCGCTGAGTTTGACGGTGCCGGTGATGGCCTCGCCCGAGGCCGACTCGCGGCTGACATTGAGCTTGGGCGCATCAATCTTGATGTCGAAGCCGTCGTCGCCACGCTTGCCATTGGCTGACAGCGCAACGCCATCGACCATGATTTGCCCGGCGTCGAGATTGATTGCGAGCTTGGGCGCTTTCGCCTTGAAGTCATTGATGAGCATGCCCGGCATGGCACCGCTGCCGCCAGCCGTCAAGCCCTCGACGCTCAGCTTATGCGCGCCCATGTCGGCAGCGATTTTTGCCGCTTCGAGTTTGACGCTGCCCGACTGCCCGCCACGCCGCGCCTTGGCTTCGAGCGCGAATTTTTCGGTGGCCAACGCCATCGTCTTGGCGTTCACGTCGAGTTTTGGCGCGGTGAGCTTGATCTCGAACGGCTCCTTGTCGAGCGCCCCCTTGGCGTCCAGCGCCAGCTTCTCGGCCACCAGCGCCATGCTGGTCTGGTCAAACTTGAGGGTGGCCGCGGAAATTTTGGCGTCGAGACCGGCCAGGCCAAACACCGCTGTTCCCCCAGCGCCCTTGGCCGCCGCCTGACGCGCATTGCCGCTCAACTGTGCATCGAGACCGGCGAACGAATAGGCTTTTTTCTCCAGATCAAACAGCAACTCGCCGGCCACGCGCGCCTTGACGCCCGCCGCCGGTTTGATGCTCTCAACCGTGGCAGCCAGATCAATTTTCACCGGCACTTTGTCGGCCACCCGGCCAGTGGTGAGATTGAGATCAGACACCTTGATGGTGTTGCCCGCCATGTCGTCGCGGAAGGTCACCCCCGAGTTGGCAATCTTCACCGTCGAAATATCAAACTTGACGGTGGACGGCTGCTTCTCGTCTTTGGACAGCAGATCATCAAAGTTGAACTTGCCATCCTTGCTGCGAATCACGCTCGCGTTCAAACCACTGACCTCGATCTTGTCGACCACGATTTCTTTTTTGATGAGCGGCATCAGTTCGAGATACACCTTGACGCCATCGAGCTTGAGAAATTCTTTTTCGCTTTTGAACTCCGACAAGGTGAGCGCGCCCAGCTCAACCCCGAGCTTGGGGAACACCGCCAATTTCAAATTGCCGGGAATCGCCAGCGTGCGGTTCTTGGTCTCTTTGACCTTACTGGTGATGTCATCCTTGTATTTGTTCGGATCAAACGTGGCCGTGACAATGCCGATGCCGATGACCAGCAGCAGCACCAAGCCGCCAACAACAATGCCAAGCCATTTGATGATTTTCATGAGGCGCTCGCGCGAAAGAACGGGTTACGGAAAAATCAGATACTCAATTTGCTGCGTCAGAGTGTAGCGCACCGCTCTGCGGACTGACGCGTGGCGGCGGGCGGGTCAAAAAAATTGACAAGGCACCGGCCGGAGAGCCGCTCTGGTCCAGGATCACAGCCCCCATATGCCGCTTACCCGTTGGTGCGAGCGGCTCTCAGCGCATCGGCTGCATTCAACACCGCCTCGGGTGTAGCAGGTGCATCAAGCTGCGGCGCGGCGCGGTAGTGCGCCACGCTCGCTACCGCATCGCGGATCGCGTGATACACCGACAGCGCCAGCATCAGCGGCGGCTCGCCGACTGCCTTGGAGCGGTAGATGGTGTCTTCGGCGTTGGGCCGTTGTTGCACCAGCTTGACGTTGAAGACCGGCGGGATGTCAGCAGCAGTGGGAATTTTGTAGGTGGAGGGCGCGTGGGTGGTGAGGCGGCCTTGTGCGTCCTGACATAACTCCTCAC
The DNA here is from genome assembly GCA_031428855.1 of Burkholderiales bacterium. Taxonomy (GTDB): domain Bacteria; phylum Pseudomonadota; class Gammaproteobacteria; order Burkholderiales; family JAEUOS01; genus CANJDH01. The sequence continues at coordinate 5,385 of JANOYK010000932.1, forward strand.
TGGTGAGCCAGCCCGCGCCTTGAATGAAGCCGCCTTCGACTTGGCCGATGTCGATGGCAGGGTTGAGCGAAGTGCCGGCATCATGTAGCAAGTCGGCGCGCTCGATTTTGGTTTCGCCGGTCAGCGTATCGACCGCCACCTGAGTGCAGGCGACGCCGTAGGCGAAGTAATAAAACGGGTGGCCCTTGAATGCGGCGCGGTCCCAGTGGATTTTGGGCGTGGCGTAAAAACCCTGCGCAGAAAGCGAGACGCGGGCGAACCAGGCTTGGTTGACCAATTCGGCAAAGGACATGGTGTGGCCTGCGGCGCACACGCTGCCGTTGACGAAGGTCACGCTGTCCGCCGCTACCTGCCACAGCATCGCCGCGTGTGCGGCGAGGCGAGCCTTCAATTGGCGGCAGGCATCACGTGCCGCCATGCCGTTGAGATCAGAACCGCTCGACGCGGCAGTGGCCGAGGTGTTGGGCACTTTGCCGGTGTCGGCAGCGCTGCTGCGCACCTGCGCGATATCGATGCCCAATTCGCGCGCCACCACTTGTGCCACCTTGGTGAACAAGCCTTGGCCCATCTCGGTGCCGCCGTGGTTGAGCAGCACTGAGCCGTCTTTGTAAATATGCACCAGCGCGCCGGCCTGATTGAAATGGGTGGCGTTGAATGAAATGCCGAATTTGACCGGCGTGAAGGCGATGCCGCGCTTGATGATCGGGCTGTTGGCGTTCTGGAGCCGCAACGCCGCGCGGCGCGCGCGGTAGTCTGACGATGCTTCGAGTTCATCCGTGATCGCATCGAGAATGTTGTCGTCGATGGTCTGGCCGTAATGGGTCTGGTTGCGCGGCCGATTCGCTGCGCCGGTGCCGTAATAATTCACACGCCGCACGTCGAGCGGATCGAAGCCGAGCTGCAACGCTATGCAGTCAATCGCATGCTCGATGATGAACATGCCTTGCGGCCCGCCGAAGCCGCGAAACGCGGTGTTCGACGCCGTGTGGGTCTTGCACTGAAAATTGCGCACCGTCACGTGTTCAAGAAAATAGGCGTTATCGACATGGCAGATCGCGCGGTCATTCACCGGCCCGGACAAGTCAGCTGAGTAGCCGCAGTCGGAGGCGAGCATGAAATCGGCCGCGAGAATGCGCCCGCACGCATCGAACCCCACGTCGTATTCGAGCAAAAACGGATGGCGCTTGCCGGTGATGCGCATGTCGTCATCGCGGTCGAGGCGCAGCTTGACCGCACGCCCGGTGTGCGCTGCGGCCACGGCGGCCGCCGCCGCAATCAGGGCCGGCTGTGACTCCTTGCCGCCGAAACCGCCACCGATGCGGCGGCATTCCACGCGCACTGCATGGCTGGCGCGCCCGAGCGCGTGCGCGACGATGTGCTGCACTTCGGTTGGGTGCTGGGTCGAGCACAGCACCTGCATCTGCCCGTCTTCCTGCGGCTGCGCCAGCGCGATCTGGCCTTCGAGATAAAAATGATCCTGCCCGCCGCAGCGGGTGCGGCCGGTGATGCGGTGCGGCGCGCGCGTGAGCACCGCGGCAGCATCGCCCCGTGTGATGGTGCGCGGCGGCGCGATGAAGAATTGCTGTGCCAGCGCCACCTCAACGCTGAGGATGGCCGGCAACACCTCGTATTCCATCCGCGCCAGCCGCGCCGCGCGCCGCGCCGTGTGGTGCGAATCAGCCAGCACCAAAAATACCGGTTGACCGTGGTACTGCACCAGGCCTTCGGCCAGCAGCGGGTCGTCATGCACGATGCCGCCGTAATTGTTCGCGCCCGGTATGTCGCGGTGCGTGAGCACCGCCGCCACACCGGGATACGCGCGCACCGCCGACAAATCCATCGTCTTGATGCGCGCGTGCGCATGCACTGACATACCGAATCCAGCATGCAACGTGCCGGCCGGTTCGGGCACGTCGTCGACATAGCGCGCCTGCCCGCTCACATGCAGGTGGGCCGATTCGTGCGGCAACGAGGTATCAGCGGCGCGCATCAATACACTCGCGTTTCGATGACTCGCGCATCGATAGGCGCCACAGCGGGTGTGGCGGCAGCACTCTCGTAAAAAAAGCGTAGCAACAGATTCTGCGCAACCCGCAGGCGATACGCCGCGCCGGCGCGCATGTCACTCAGTGGTGTGAAGTCGTGCGCCAGCGCGGCCATGGCGGCGCGCACGCCCGCCTCACTCCACGGCGCGCCGGTGAGGGCCGCCTCGGCGTGGCGCGCGCGCTTCGGAATGCCCGCCATGCCGCCGAAGGCGATGCGCACCTGCTGCACGCTCCCGCTGTCACGTTGCAGTGCAATCGCACAACACACCGCCGAAATATCCTGTTCGTTGCGCTTGGCAATCTTGTACGCCGCCACCTCCAACGCTGGTTCGCGCACAGAACCACGCTGGGGAATGCGCACGCGCTCGACCCACTCACCCGGCGCGCGCGCCTGCTTTTTGTAATCGAGATACAGGTCTTCCAGCGGCAGCGTGCGCGCCGCATCGCCGTGGCGCAACACCACCTCGGCCCCGAGCACGATCAACAGCGGCATCGCATCGCCAATCGGTGAGCCGTTGGCAATGTTGCCGCCGAGGGTGCCGCTGGCGCGGATCGGCGGTGAGGCGAAGCGCTGCCACAGATGCGCGTATTCCGGATACTGGCGGTTGAGGGCGGTGAACGCATCGTCGAGCGGCACGGCTGCGCCAATGTCGAGCCAGCCATCGCCCTCTGCAATCTGCGTCAGTTCCGCCACCGCGCCGGTATACAAAATCATGTTGGCCGATTGCAGCGCCTTGTTGATCCACAAGCCCACGTCGGTGCCGCCAGCCAAAATCCATGCATCCAGATGCGCAGCGGCGAGACGGCTGAACGAGGCGATGCTGCGTGGTGCATGAAACGTGACGCCATGCGCGCTGTAGCTGAAGTCTGCCGTGCGCTGCAACGGCGTCAGCGCGTGCGCCAGCGCCGCGCCGCATTCGGGTGTAACGGATGTTGCGCCTGGGGCGGCTGCGGGCATCCCGGTTCGCCCCGGCATCGCCTCTGCCGCATCCAGAATCGGCCGGTAGCCAGTGCAGCGGCACAAGTTGCCCGCCAGCGCTTCAATCGCTTGCGCGCGCGTGGGCTGCGGCGTGTTCTGATGCAGCGCGAACAGGCTCATCACAAACCCCGGCGTGCAAAAGCCGCATTGCGAGGCGTGACAGTCCACCATCGCCTGCTGCACCGGATGCAATGAACCATCCGCTTGCGTGAGTCCCTCGACAGTAAACACCGCCTTACCATCGAGAGTAGGCAGCGCGCGGATGCAGGCGTTGATGGGCTTGAGACGCACGCCAGGTGCGCTGCGGGCATCCGTCTGCAACTCGCCAATGACGACCGTACAAGCGCCGCAGTCGCCCTCGGCACAGCCTTCCTTGGTGCCGGTCAGGTGCAGTTGTTCGCGCAGGTATTGCAGCAGCGAAACGTGTGGGTCAACCCCCGCTGCCTGGTGCGGGACGCCATTGAGTACAAACCGGATCGGCTGTGGCTGCATGACGCCAGACTAACCCGCTCACTCCACCTTGATATTGCCGCGCTTGATGATGTCGGCAAAGCGGTCTTGCTGCTCTTTGAGATAGCGCGTGAACTCGGCGGTGGGCCGGTAATCGGGTTCGACCCCGATGCCGGTCATGCGTTCGCGCACCTCGGGCGACTGCATCGCCGTCTCCACCGCAGCGGCGATCCGGTCCACCACCGGTTTGGGCGTGCCGGCCGGCACCATCACACCAAGCCACGCGGCGACATCAAAGCCGGGCAGACCGGCGGTGGCGGCGAGCGGCTCGATGCCCGGTGCCAACACGCTGCGGCGGCCCATTGAAATTCCGTAAGCCTTGAGCTTGCCGGCGCGCACATGCGGCATGGTGCTGGCCGCCGTTTCAATCGCATAGGCGACTTGCCCGCCGATCACGTCGGTGAGTGCAGGCACGCTGCCCTTGTAGGGAATGTGCGTGACTTCCAGCCCGGCCTGCAGGTTGAAATACTCGGTAATCAGATGGGCGGTGGCACCAGTGCCCGACGAAGCAAAACTGTATTTGCGCGGATTGGCCTTAACCAGCGCCACAAATTCTTTGGCAGTGGTCGCGGGAAACTGCGCGTTGGTCACCAGCAAATAGGGCGAGAGGCCGATGCCGGCCACCGCAATCAGATCACGGTTGACGTCATAGGGCGCTTTTTGCAGCAGCGGGTTGACCGTGACCGGGCCGCTCGATGCAGCCAGCAGGGTGTAACCATCGGGCGGTGATTTGGCCGCGTTGTCGGTGCCCATCATGCCACCCGCGCCGGCGCGGTTGTCGATCACCACCGGCTGGCCGAATATTTCGGAAAGTTTTTGCGCCAGCACGCGGCCGGCCAGGTCAGTCGCCTGCCCCGGAGGCCACGGGATCACCATGCGCAAGGGGCGGTTGGGATACGCGCCTGCCGCACCCCCAGCGGGCGCTTGCGCGGCGGCGCTGCCAGCGAGTGCGAATGCAACGGCAGCCAGCGCGCGCAGCAACCAAGTGATGGTTTTCATACGGTCTCCTTTGATTTTTGTGTACGGGCAACTATACACGCCGCAGCTTTACAGCAATGCCACCGGAAATACGATGGCAAGCAACAACCCGAGTGTGGTGATGAACAAAAACGGGCCGATGGCGCGCTTGACACTGCCGGTACGCACGGTCAGATACACAAACGGCGGCAGCAAAATCGCCAGCACCCAGCCGCCATACCAGACCCACCCCACCGTGCTGGCATAGCGCCCGAGCAGCCCGTACCACGCAAGCGAGCATCCAACAGCCAGCAGCAAAGCGCTGGCAATCAGCGACGCGGCACTGGGCGCGGCCACCGCTACTTCGAGCGGATCAGCGTGCCGACACCCTGATCGGTCAGGATTTCGAGCAGCAGCGCGTGCTCGACGCGGCCGTCGATGATATGCACGCCTTTCACGCCGGAGCGCGCGGCGTCGAGCGCCGAGGCGATTTTGGGCAGCATGCCGCCCGAGAGCGTGCCGTCGGCCAGCATGTTGTCGATGTCGCGCGGGGTGATGTTGGTGAGCAGGTTGCCGGCCTTGTCGAGCACGCCGGGGGTGTTGGTGAGCAGCACCAATTTTTCGGCTTTCAAAATTTCGGCGAGCTTGCCGGCCACCACGTCGGCGTTGATGTTGTAGCTCTCGCCGTGGTGGCCAATGCCGATCGGGGCCACCACCGGAATGAAGCCGCCGGCTTCGAGCGTGCTGATAACGGCCGGGTCAATCGCTTCAATGTCACCGACCTGGCCGATATCGATGAATTGGTTGGGCTTGTCCTTGTCCGGCATCATCAATTTTTTGGCGCGGATGAAGGCGCCGTCTTGCCCGGTCAGGCCGACTGCTTTGCCGCCCGCCTGATTGATGAGCGTGACGATGTCTTTGTTGACTGAGCCGCCCAGCACCATCTCCACCACGTCCATAGTCTCGGCGTCGGTGACGCGCATGCCCTGGATGAATTCGCTTTTGATGCCGAGCTGCTTCAAGCGCCCTTCAATCTGCGGGCCGCCGCCATGCACCACCACCGGGTTCATGCCGACCAGTTTGAGCATCACGACATCGTGTGCGAACTGCTGCTGCAGTTTCACGTCTGTCATGGCGTTGCCGCCGTACTTGACCACGATGGTCTTGCCGTGAAAACGGCGGATGTAGGGCAGCGCCTCGGCCAGGATGGAGGCTTGCGTTGCAGGCGCAACCTTGGCGGCGGGGGCGGGAGTGGTGCTGGCGGGGGCGGTCATTGGCGGGCAAATTCCCATGATGACGTGTGGGTTAAGCGCGGAATTTTACCTGCCGCACTTCCCCGCCACTCACCCGCCGCCCAAAAAGAAAAGCGCGTCCGGGGTTAACCGGACGCGCTGAAGTAACGGGCGCGGCAATCAGGGAGGAATGACGGCACCCGGCCCGCCGCTAACTGCATTTTGCGGGAGGAGATCGCTCATGCAGTCCGTACCGGCGGACAAGACAGCTGTGGAGGGGATCGCACAGCCGCCCACGGAACGGTGTTGCCAAAACAGTGTTGCGGCACAACCAAAAAACACTACACATCAACCCACTTCTACTTCTCACCAAACCCAGATAACCGAGGAGATCATCTGAGATCATCTGCAATACGGTGAATCTGACTTAGTGGATTGCCAAAAGTTTCCGGGTTTCAGCAATTTTTTTCGGCAGGGTCAGGCGCAGCACGCCGTCTTCGTACTTCGCGCTGGCGGCATCCTGGTCGATTTCGGCCGGCAATTCAAAGCTGCGCGCCACTGCACCGGCGCTGCGCTCGGTATAAACCACGCGCGCCGGCGCGGCTGCGCCGCTGTTGCCGGCGGCTTCGGCGCTGCCGGACTTTTCAGTCTTGTACTGCGCGCTGATAGATACCTGCGCGCCGTCGATTTCGATCTTGATGGCGTCTTTCGACAGACCCGGCAGATCGGCCTCGACCACGTAGCTGTTGCCGGCTTCACGCACGTCGAACTTGAAGCCGCGCACCGCCGGTGCAGCACTCACGGGCCGCACCAGAAAACCGTTCAGCAGATCGTCAAATACATTGGCCGCCGGGGGGCGGCGGTAAAACGGGGAAGGCGAAAAAAATGTGGCAGTCATGAGAGTGCTCCTTCAATAAAGTGGAGAGGGTCAACACCACCCCGCCGCCGGTACAGCGCGGCGTGCGGCGCGGCGTCTTGCCCAACCCATATCGGGACACCCGCAAAAAAATCAAGTTCCGTGCGAACTATCCCATGCGCTTCTGTTACCGCTCCATAAAAATAAGCCGCTGTGTCAATGCCCTCGCACGGCGCACCCCAGAGCAGTGCCGCCTGTGTCGCCGCGATGACATTGACATGAAACGCGCGTGGTGGCGCATGTGGGCGTTGCTGTCCGGCCAGATCGGCTTCACCTCTGATGCGCACAGCGGCACCACGTTCTGGATCGACCTGCCGCTGGCGGCCGATGCGCCGCCCTGAATCATCTGATCCGACGCAAGCATCAGAACCGGCGGAACCGGCGCAACAGCGGGCACTGACGGCGCACCGCGAACAATCGCGCCAGACCGTTAAAATGCCGGTTCCGGACTTAGCGCTATTCGATAAGCCCATCAACCCCCACCAAGGAGCACATCATGGGCAGAGGCGATAAACGCACCGCCAAAGGCAAACGCTTTAAGAGCTCGTACGGCAATTCGCGCGACCACAAGGTTGCCGAAAAGAAGGCCGTGCCGGCCAAGCCGGGCAAGAAGTAAGCAAATGGTCAACCCGGTGCCGCAACCGGCGTGCAGCCGTTGCGGCGCTGCGTTCGTGTGCGGGATGAACGCACAAAGCCTGAACGCACAAACTTCCGATTGCTGGTGCAGCGCCCTGCCGCACCTCGCACAGATTGATCCAGCCGCCACCTGTCTGTGTCCGGCCTGCCTGGCGCAAGCGCTGGCGGCTCAGCGGCACGTACCGGCACAACCGCAGCCGTCAGGCAAAAGTTACTGATCCGGTGGTGAAAACTGGCGGCAGCGTACCGGACTAAAGCGGGGCTTACGCCACCGCCATCAGGATTTTTCTGACCACAGCACCCCCGCTGTCGCCCAATCCTGCTTCTTGATGTCGGTGTAGATGATGTCCACCGCAGTACCGGCGCATTGCAATACGCGCACCGTCTCTTTGGTGATTGCCGCCGCGAGTTCTTTTTTCTGCGCGGCGGTGCGGCCTTCAAACAATTCAATGTGGATCAATGGCATGGGGATGGCTCCTCTGAACGGACAAGATAGATGGGGGAGAAACGTTACGGCGGCAAAACGGGTACAGGCAGGATTCTAAATTCACCGCCGGGCCGGTGCGGCAGGCTGCGTCAAGTTTTGCCAGCACCGGCACCCCCAACAAAGACTCCGCCAAGTTCCGCCAGCGCTGCCGGGTAGCGCGGCGCAATACCGCAGCGGCCCCGGGGTGCCACTTCACGCGCATAGCTTGGCGTGCCGATGCGCAAGATCGATAGTGGTGTCGCGGGCATGTGCCCGCACTACTGGAGATGCATCATGAAAACCCTCGCCAAACGTAACGTGCTTGCCCTGTTGCTCGCCGCGCCGCTGCTGACGGCGTGCTATGTCGTGCCGGTTCACCCCGACGGCCGCGTCTACCCGCCGTCTGGCAGCCATAGCCCGGTGCCGGGCGCGCCCATCACCATCATCGCCGCGCCGCCGCCTCCGGTGGTGTACACCGCGCGCCTCTATCCGTCCAACGACATCGCCGCGCGCAACGGCATCATCGCCGGCAGCGTCACCAGCCCGCAGGATGGCAAAGGCGTATTCACGATTGCCTACGCCGGCGACACGCTCAGCGGTGAAGCGACACGCACCACAGCCGGCACCGTGCATTCAGGCGTGGCCAATGCGTCCGGGCCACGCGGCACCTTCGTGCGCTGCAACTACCGCATGAACAATGCGTCGCAAGGCACCGGTGAATGCCTGTTTTCAGACGGGGCGCGGTTTCAGATGCATGTCGGCGGGTAAGCACGCCGGCGCGGTGCAGGCATCAAACGCCGGCTGGCAGCCGACGCGGCCAGCGCTCGCGCCCAACCGCCAACTTCAAGCCGTGACTTCAGCCCGCGCCTTCAAACCCGCTTTTGTAACCGCCAATGCCGCGCTCAGGCGCTGCCAGAGCGGTTCCTGGCGGGTTGACCACGGAAACCCGCTTCCACCAAGGGTTTCCGTGGCATTGGCATGAAACAATGGCTTGGTGAAAATCAAAGCCGCCGCTCGCCGCGTGATGGCAAGAAGCTGGAGTTGAACAGCAAGTCCGCGCTCGGTTTGTTCTTGAGGCCAAATGCGCTCACCACATCGTCCACCTGATTTTCGAGTTTGAGCTTGTTGATCGAGCCGATGCCGTCCGAGCGCGCATTCGGTGTCGAGACAAACTCAAGGAACAATTTGAGGCGCTGCACTTCGATCTTTTCATCGATCAGCGGCTCACGCTTTTTGACCGAGCCGATGGTGCCTTCCGGGTCAGCCAGCACGTCCTTGATCGAACGGTTGAGCGCGCGCAAAAACCCGCTGATGGCGTTGGGGCGTTCGGCGATCATTTTTTCGCTGGCGATGATGGCGTTGCCGTAGAGGTTCGCCAGTCCCATGTCGGAATACTTGAACCACTGCATGTCTTCGTTCTTGATGCCGCGTGCATTGAGGGTCAGCAGTTGGGTGTAGTAGAAGCCGGTGATGGCATCGACATCACCCTTGACCAGCATGGTCTCGCGCAGAGCCGGTTCCATCGTCACCAGTTGCACCGACTTGGCATCAAAGCCATTGGCCTTGGCGACCAGCGGCAGCATCTTGCGCACGGCGTCAAAGCTTGGGCCGCCAAGTTTTTTGCCGGCCAGATCCGAGGCTTTTTTGATGCCGCTTTTCTTGAGAGTGAAAATCGCGCCCGGTGCCTGCTCATGCACCATGTAGACCGCCTGCATGCGCTGCGGGTTGGGCGTGTTGGCGTAATACTCGATCAGCGCCGACAGATCGCCAAACGACATGTCGTAAGCGCCGGTGGCCACGCGCGCGATGGATGCGGCGGAGCCGGTGCCGACATCAAGCGAGACATCGAGGCCTTCCTGCTTGAAATACCCTTTTTGCTCAGCGTGGAAAAAAATTGCCACCGGGCCTTCAATGCGCCAGTCAAGCGAGAAGCGGATTTTTTCCTGCGCGGCTGCGCTACCGGCCAGCAGCAGCGCGGTCAGCGCAACAACCTTTAACGTGAACCACATGTGCGTCTCCTGAAAGAATGTTGGGCGCGCCGCCGTCGGACACGGCAGTCATACCGTGCAAGCACTGTACCCATGCGCACGCTGGAGTGCAAGCACTTCGGCCACCCCCGGCTTATTCCCGCTGTTTTCCCGCAATTCGCCTTGACACTTTCCACCGCCATCCGCTATAAAATCACCACAGTGGGTAGAAGCGGTCAGCAGCACCGGCGCAAGTCCGGATCAGTCTGCGGGAGATTGCTCACTTGAGGACATTGCCTTGAGTTCAAGCGCGGCCAGTTCCCACCGGTGTTTTTTTAAAGTCTTTTTACATCCCCACCGGCGCGGCACCCGGCACTCGCCATCAGCGTGTCTTTCCCGGTATCGCGACAGGAGAAGTGCATGATTATCGATATGAGTTGCTACCCCACCGAAG
>JANOYK010000933.1:0-2528 GCA_031428855.1 Burkholderiales bacterium
TTTCCGGCCTACTGCCTTCATTTTTCCTGGGCTTTTCCTGATTCACTTTCTTTCCCACGATTGCCACGACTTCACCATGCCCGCTTCCATCATCGACTCCAAAATTTTCGGCGACATCTTCAGCGAAGCTGCGATGCGCCACGTCTGGTCGGATGAAAACCGCACCGCCAAATATCTCGACATTGAGCGCGCGCTCGCCAAGGTGCAGGGTGAACTCGGCATCATCCCCAAAGAGGCCGCCGAAGAAATCGTCAAGAACTGCGAGTTATCGCAAATCGACTGGGTCAAGCTCAAGGCCAAGACCGAGCAGATCGGCTACCCGATCATCGCGGTGGTGAACCAGATCAACGCCAATTGCCGCGACCAGCTCGGCGAGTATTGCCACTGGGGCGCGACCACCCAAGACATCACCGACACGGCCGCAGTGCTGCAAATGCGCGAGGGCCTGGCGCTGGTTGAGCAAGATTTGAAAGACATTTCCGCGTCACTCGCCGGTCTCGCCAAAAAATACCGCAATACGCCGATCATCGGCCGCAGCAATTTGCAGCAGGCCACGCCGATCACCTTTGGCTACAAGATGGCCAGCATCCTCGCGGGCATCGAGCGCCATCGTGAGCGGTTGCAGCAACTCAAGCCGCGCGTGCTGGTGGGGGAATTCGGCGGCGCATCGGGCACCTTGTCGTCGCTTGAAACCGGCGCGATGGAAACCCAAGCGGGCTTGATGAAAGAACTGGGTCTCGGCCAGCCGCTGATCTCCTGGCACACCGTGCGCGACACCATCGCCGAGGTCGGTGCCTTCCTCGGCATCGTCGGCGGCTCGCTCGGCAAGATCGCGATGGACGTGAAGTTGATGATGCAGACCGAAGTAGCCGAAGTGTATGAGCCGTTTGCACCGGGGCGCGGCTCGTCTTCGACCATGCCGCAAAAACGCAACCCGATTTCCTGCCTCTACATTCACGCCAACATTTCGGTGGTGCGCCAGCACGCCGCCGCGCTGATGGACGCGATGGTGGCCGACCACGAACGCTCCACCGGCCCGTGGGAAATCGAATGGGTCGTGCTGCCGGAAATTTTTTGCCTGATGGCGGGCGCGTTGAAGCAAACCAAATTCATCCTGGCCGGTCTCGAAGTCGACGCCAAGCGCATGCGCGCCAACATTGACCTCACCAAAGGTCTCGTCATGTCCGAGGCGGTGATGATGGGTCTTGGCCCCTATATCGGCCGCGAGGTCGCGCACGATCTGGTCTATGACCTGTGCCGTGAAGCGATCAAGCGTGACGTGCATCTGATCGACCTGCTCGCCGCCCATCCTGAAATCAGCCAGCACGTCACACGCGCCCAACTCGAAGGCTTCTGCAACCCCGCCAACAACCTGGGCCAGGCCGGCGTGATGGTCGACCGTGTTCTCGCCTCTCTAAAATAAAGGGGTCTGACCCCTTTTATTTTCGCCTTTGTTTTCTTTATTTTTCACCCAAGGGCGCTCCTGCAATGCGCTTGATTGAACTGAACCGGAGATCAACATGAAACGCCGCATCCTGCTTCAAGCTGCCACGGCAGCCGCCGCCAGCGCCACACCCTTCATTGGTCGCGCCTGGGCGCAAGACAAATATCCGTCCAAGCCGATCCGCCTGATCGTGCCGTTCGCGCCCGGTGGCAGCTCGACCATCGTCGCGCGCGCGTTCGCCACCGAAATGGCCAAGGGCCTGGGCCAGGAGATCATCATCGACAACCGCCCCGGCGGCGCCGGCAACATCGCGATGGAGGCAGCGGCCAAGGCCGAGCCTGATGGCCACACCCTCATCATGGGCCACATTGGCACGCTCGCGGTCAACCCTTACATGTTTGCCAAGCTGCCGTTTGACACCAACCGCGATTTCGCGGCGGTGTCCTTGCTGGCCAAAGTGCCGAGCATCTTCGTGGTCAACAGCAACGTGCCGGTCAAAAACCTCAAAGAGATGATCGATTACTGCAAGGCCAACTCCGGCAAGGTTTACTACGGCTCGGCCGGCAATGGCAGCGCCGGGCACCTCGCGTTTGAATATCTGAAGCTGGTCACCAAAATGGAGATTGTGCATGTGCCGTACAAAGGCACCGGCCCGCAGTTGACTGATTTGATTGGCGGGCAAACGCAAGCCAGCTCGGCCGGCACACCGCCGCTGATGCCGCATGTCAAGGCCGGCAAGCTGCGCGTGTTTGCTGTCGGCACCGCCAAGCGCCTGCCCGAGCTGCCCGATGTGCCGACGGTGGCCGAGCAGGGCTTCCCCGGCTTTGAGACGGTGCAGTGGTACGGCCTGATTGCGCCGGCCAAGGTGCCGCCCGCCATCATCAAGCGCCTCGCCGATGAGGCGGGCAAGGCCGCCAAATCAAAAGAAGTGCAAGACCGTTTCGCTGGTGACAGCACCGAGGAAGTCGGCTCGACCGCGCCTGAGTTTGCTGACTTCATCAAGAAGGAACAAGCGCGCTGGAGTGTGGTGGTTAAAGCAGCCGGCATCAAGGCTGATTGATGATGATGGCTTGCATCAGCGCCA
>JANOYK010000934.1:0-2286 GCA_031428855.1 Burkholderiales bacterium
TTTCTTGAAACCGGCCGTCCCTGGTGGATTCTCACCGGCGGTCTGGGCGGTTCACTCATGCTGTTTGGCCTTACCTGGGCGCTGATGCGCACGCGAACGCGCGCCGCCGAGATCGCCGAGCGCATGACGCGCGAACTGTCCGACCAGGTGAAGTTTTCCGAAGACCTGGTTGAACTGAACCCCAATCCGATGTTCCGCAAGGATATCGAAGGGCGCTATGTCAGTTTCAACCGCGCCTGGGAACGCCTGACTGGACGCAATCGAAGTGACTGGATCGGCAAGCGCAATGACGAAGTGCAGGCGCTGGAGCAATCGTTGCGCCATACCGAGCAAGAGCAGAATCTGATTGCCAATCCGGAACGGGTGGACCGCCAGGAAACCAAGATCATCGCCAAGGATGGCCACACCTTCGATGTGATTGTGAGCAAGGCGGCGGTGCGGCGCGCCGATGGCACGGTGGTCGGCATCATCGGCACCGTGACCGACTTCACCGAAGCCAAGCGTCTGGCCGAAGAGCTGGCGAGCCAGCGTGAATTGCTCGAATTGGTGAACCAGTCGGCCCAGGCCGGGGTGTGGGATCAGGAACTGGCGGATGGCCGCGCCTATTACTCGCCACGCTATTGCGACATGCTCGGCTATCCGCAGGATGCCGACATCGGGTCCGCGCTGGCGCAATCATCGTTGCTGCACCCCGAAGATGTGGCGCGGGTTGAATCGGTGCGCGCCGCCCACTTTGCGCGCAAGCGGCCTTATTTCGATTGCGAGTACCGGCTCCGCCGCGCCGACGGCAGCTACCTGTGGGTGATGGGCCGCGGTGTGGCGGCGTTTTCGGCAGATGGCACGCCGCAGCGCTTCACCGGGTCGATCATCGATATTGCCGAGCGCAAGCAGGCCGAGTTAGATTTGATCGAGGCCAACCAGCGCGCGATGGAAGCGGCCCAGGCCAAATCCGCGTTCCTGGCAACCATGAGCCACGAGATCCGCACGCCGCTTAATGGTGTGCTCGGCTCAGCCGGTCTGCTGCTCGACACGCCGCTGACATCCGATCAGCGCGACTACGTTGACACCATCAGTTTGTCGGGCGATCAGTTGCTGGTGGTCATCAATGACATTCTCGATTTTTCCAAAATCGAGTCGGGCCACATGGAACTTGAAGACATGCCGCTCGAAGTAGCCGGCATGATCGAGGATGCGTTTGAACTGGTCGGCGACCGCGCACGCCGCAAAAATCTGTCATTGCTCTACGAGATCGATCCAGGCGTGCCGCCTTTCATCACCGGCGACATCACCCGTCTGCGCCAGGTATTGATGAATCTGGCGGGCAACTCGCTCAAGTTCACCGAAACCGGCGAAGTGCGCATTGTGTGCAAGGTGGCCGAGCGCAGCGGGGATGACCTGCTGCTGCAGTTCGCGGTGCGCGACACCGGCATCGGCATTCCGGCCGACAAGATCGGTCGGCTGTTCAATGCCTTCACGCAGGTCGATGCATCGACCACGCGCAAATACGGCGGCACCGGTCTCGGGCTGGCGATCTGCCGCCGCCTGGTCGAATTGATGGGCGGCACGATTCACGCCGAGAGCGAGTTTGGCAAAGGCACCTGTTTTACCTTCACGCTGCGCACGCGCGCGGTGGACCGGCAAGCCCCGCAGCGCCGTATCCGTGAAAAAGACCTGCTGCCGCATCAGGTGTTGCTGGTGGACGATTACCCTGCCAACCTGCGCATTTTGGCGGCGCAATGCGCCGGCTGGGGCTTGACCACCGCTGCCACAAACGATGCACGCAAGGCGCTTACCATGCTGGAGGAGGCGCATGCCGCCGGCAATCCATTCGCCGCCGTCATTTCCGACATGTCGATGCCGGGCATGGACGGGATTGAACTGGCCGAAGCGGTGGCGCGGCACCGCGAGCGGCACCAGGTGCAGTTGCCGGTGATTATTCTGTCGTCGGCACCACGCGCTGAAACGCTCGAAGGGCGGGTGGTGCCGCCCGATCTGGTCAGCGCCTATCTGCTTAAACCGGCCCGCCAGTCGCAAATATTCAATGCGCTGCAGGACACGCTTGCGCCGGACCGGTCAGTGCAGGTGATACCGGGGGATGCGCTGCCCAGAAACGCGCCGCTGCCGGTGCAGACTGGCGATCTCGCCATCCTGCTGGCCGAGGACAACGAGGTCAACGCCAAGCTCGCACAAAAAATGCTGGAAAAACTCGGGCGTGCCGCACTGCGGGTGGATGACGGCTTGAAGGCCGTGGAGGCGGCGCTGGCCCACCCTTACGATTGCGTGTTG
>JANOYK010000935.1:0-2323 GCA_031428855.1 Burkholderiales bacterium
GCCCGGGCTCATGTAGGGAAAGCTCGTGGTGCCAGTGTCCGGTTCATACACCAGGCGGAACAGCACGCCGGGCAGATTGGCCGAAATCGCGGCGACCCGTGATTCACTTTCGCGCTGTGCCGCTTCGGCTTTTTTCTGCTCGGACACGTCAAGCACGAACAACACCGCGCCCTCCGCGCCGCCGCGGTCCGGGTGCAGCTGCGCAGCCGACACCAGCAAATCGGCTTTGCGGCCCTGGCCGAAAGTCCATTGCACCGGCCGCTGCGAAAATGTCTCGCCGCCCTGGATCAGTTGATTGAAGCGCTGGAGAATGTGCTGGTTGTCTTTCGATGCCAATGCCGGGCGCTGGTCACGCAGGGCCGACAACCCCGGAAACAGCGTCAGCGCGGCTGGGTTGAACAGCGAAATCTGATGCTCCTTGTCGAACGCAATGATGGCAACCGGCGCGGTGGTGACCAGGGTGCGCAAGTAGTCTTCCGAGGCGTGCAGGCTCTGCTGTGCGTGCTGGTGCTGACGCCGGATCGAGGCGCGTTCAAGCGCCAGTGCGAGCGCGGCCGGCAGGCGCGCCAGATTGTGTTTCATCACGTAGTCATCGGCACCGTCGCGCATGAGTTGCACCGCGACATCCTCGCCGACGGCACCCGACACCACTAAAAACGGAATCGCCATGCCGGTGGCCTTGAGCAGACTCAAGGCAGCCTGGGTCGAGAAACGCGGCATCCGGTAGTCGGAGATAACGACATCCCATTGCCCGGCGGCGAGGGCGGCGCGCATGCCCGCTGCGGTGTCCACCCGGATTGACCCGGCAGCAACCGGGAAGCCGACGTTGTGCAGCACTTGCTGCATCAGTTTCAGGTCGTCGTCCGAATCATCCACAAACAGGATGCGCACGGGTGCCGCAGCATCGTAAGGTGGCGGCGCGCCGGTCCGGGTAAGGGTGGCAAATTTGTCGGTGGTGCTCAGTGTGGCCATGGTTGTTGCCATTGCTGCCTTGGTATGTGGGTATGCAGGCATACGGTCTTGCCGGTGAGCAAGGCACGCCTGGACGCCGCATTGTACAAAGGCGGGGTGCCGGTGCGGCGTGGCCGCACCGATCGCGCGCTACACCCGGATGCTGCGTGGCCCGTCTGCCGCCAGGCGCGCCATCAGGTGCGGTGTGACGGCGCTCAAGGGCCGCACTTCATGCACGCCGCCGGCCAGAATCGCCTCGCGCGGCATGCCGAACACGACGCAG
Organism: Burkholderiales bacterium; assembly: GCA_031428855.1. Taxonomy (GTDB): domain Bacteria; phylum Pseudomonadota; class Gammaproteobacteria; order Burkholderiales; family JAEUOS01; genus CANJDH01. Next base: position 1,235 of record JANOYK010000935.1, read on the forward strand.
GTGGCCTCGTCCTGGGCCGGGTTGTAGGCCCCGGCTTCGCGCATCTGGTTCATTGCCGCTGCGCCGTCCTTGCCCATGCCGGTCAGCATCACGCCCAGCACCGTTGGCCCGGCCACCTGCGCGGCTGACTGGAACAGCACTTCAACCGAGGGGCGGTGGTGGTTGACCGGCGGATCGTCCGACAGCGCGGTCTGGTAGTTGGCACCGCTTTTGGCCAGCAGCAGGTGTCGGCCGCTTCTTTGGAGGCGGTGGCGGATGACATATCTTGCGAGCCGAGCGCGATGATGCCGGCCTCGGCGCTGCCCATCGCCTGATTCATGGCACCGACATTGGCGCGAATCTGCTGGCTGAACTGGGCGGTGCGGTCGGACAGGTCGTGTACCGCGCTGGCCACCACGGCAAAGCCGCGGCCGGCTTCTCCGGCGCGCGCTGCTTCGATCGTGGCGTTGAGTGCCAGCAGATTGGTCTGGCGCGAGATGCCGTCGATCTCGCCTAATGCGGCGAGGGTTTTTGCCACATGCGATTTGACTGTGCTCATCTGCACCACCAGCGCGGCGGCTTGTTCGCCGTTGCGGGTGAAGCGCTCCATGAATTGCTGCATGACACCGGAAATGTAGGTGGTGAACTCGCGTGTTTTGACAGTCTGGCCGCCGCCATCTGCGCTTGCCAGATGCGCGCCGATTTCCTGATGGCGCAGACTCAAATGATTGACGCCGGAGAAAGTGGCCAGCAGCTTGCTGATGGCGTCGGCGAGGATCTGCTGCAGGCTGTCGAGTTCGTGCCGCGCGGCGCTGTTTGCATCGGGCCTTGCAGTTCGCCTTGCATCTCAAATGTCAGGTCATGCATCCGCTCTTGCGTTGGCGGCAAGCGGTGTTTCACGACACGGCAATTATGGAAAGAGTGAGAGCGCTTTGATCGGGTCAATAGCGGGGAAATTGGCGGGCAGAACCGCCAATGAAAACGCCGGGTATCTTGCGATCCCGGCGTTTTATTAGCGATGGCGGCGGACACTGCCGCGCGGGTTTGGCGTTACGTCATTTGATTTTCAGCAGGCGCGCGGCGTTGCCGCCGGTAATCAAATCGCGGTCC
>JANOYK010000936.1:0-1845 GCA_031428855.1 Burkholderiales bacterium
TCCGCTGCGCTGGCCGGCGCGTGAGCGGCGCATGGCGCTGGCTGAAATTCTCGATGCGCTGGTGATCGAAAAGCTGGCTGCGCCGGACGTGGCCGAGAAAATGCGCGCCGAGGCGCGGCTCAAAAAAACCACGCATCATCCGCTCGAACTGGTGGCCGACCAGAAGTGGAAGTCGCTGGCGACGGGCAAGGTGATGACGCTCGACTGGCTGACCGAGTGGATGGCGCAGCGCAGCGGCCTCGACTACTTTCACATCGATCCGCTCAAGATCGATTTCACCCGCGTCGGCGACACCATGTCGATTGTCTACGCGCAGCGTTTTTCGATGCTGCCGGTGGCGATCAACTCGAAGGAACTGACGGTTGCCACGGCCGAGCCGTTCATGTCCGAGTGGGTCAAGGAACTGGAGCCGATGCTGCGGCTGCAGATCCGCCGGGTGGTGGCCAACCCGGCCGACATTGCGCACTACACAGCCGAGTTTTTCAGTCTGGCCAAGTCGATCAAGAGCGCCAACAAGGACGGCAACTACGATTCGGGCATCAACAATTTTGAGCAGCTGGTTGAGCTTGGCAAAACCGGCAAGTCGATTGATGCCAACGAGCAGCATGTGGTGCGGGTGGTGGACTGGCTGCTGCAATATGCCTACGCCCAGCGCGCCAGTGACATTCACCTGGAACCGCGGCGCGATCAGGGCTTTGTGCGCTTTCGCATTGATGGCGTGCTGCACCAGGTCTACCAAGTGCCCAATTCGGTGTTCGCGGCGATGACTTCGCGCATCAAGATCATCGGGCGCATGGACGTGGCCGAAAAACGCCGCCCGCAGGATGGCCGCATCAAGACCCGCACGGCCGATGGCCAGGAAGTCGAGTTGCGGCTCTCGACCCTGCCGACCGCGTTTGGCGAAAAGCTGGTGATGCGGATTTTCGACCCGGAAGTGCTGCTGCGCGATTTTGCCCAGCTTGGATTTTCCGGCGACGACAAAACCAAGTGGGACATGATGACCAAGCGTCCGCACGGCATCATTCTGGTCACTGGTCCCACCGGCTCGGGCAAGACCACCACGCTTTATTCGACGCTCAAAGCGCTGGCGACACCCGAGGTCAATGTTTGCACGATTGAAGATCCGATTGAAATGGTTGAGTCGTCATTCAATCAGGTGCAGGTGCAGCCGGGGCTGGATTTTTCATTCGCCGAAGGCCTGCGCGCGCTGATGCGGCAGGATCCGGACATCATCATGGTGGGCGAGATCCGCGATCTCGAAACCGCCGAGATGGCGATTCAGGCCGCGCTCACCGGCCATCTGGTGCTCTCGACCTTGCATACCAATGACGCGCCCTCGGCGATTACGCGCCTGCTCGAACTGGGGGTGCCGTCCTATCTGATTAATTCCACCCTCATCGGCGTGATGGCGCAGCGCCTGGTGCGCACCCTGTGTCCGCATTGCAAGCAGCCGTCTGAGCTGCATCACGAAAAGTTGTGGGCCGAGATGGTGGCCCCGTTCAAGGCCAACATGCCGGCCCACACCTACAAACCGGTGGGTTGCCTCGAATGCCGCAACACCGGTTACACCGGGCGCATGGGGATTTACGAAGTGCTGCTGCTGTCGTCCGAGATCAAGCGTCATATCACGCAGCACACCGATGTTGCCAAAATGCGCGAGCAGGCCTACAAGGATGGCATGAAGCCGCTGCGTATTTCGGGTGCGCTCAAGATTGCGGCCGGCATGACCACGTTTGACGAAGTGCTGCGGGTGGCGCCGCCGGCTGGCGCCGATGCCTGACGTGCACACACCATCCCGGCACCGCCCTGGATGACGTCCTCTACCGCAATGCAAGTCGATAGCGC
>JANOYK010000937.1:0-4348 GCA_031428855.1 Burkholderiales bacterium
CGTTGACCGGCGAAGTCGGCCAGTTCCTGGATCAAGGCTTTGCCGTCTGCCGGCGACATGCCTTCCACTTCGTCGTTGTAGATCGGGCTGATGTAAAGAGACTTGCGCCGTGTCACCGGGTGCAGGCGCACCATCGGCTGCCACACCGGCGGCACGGCGGCGCGTTCCTCCGGCGTCATCGGGCGCAGGGGTTTGAGGGTGTGCAGATTTTCAAAATTATGGCGTGCCTTGCGGCCTTCGACCTGGCGCTTGAGTTTTTCCGGCAGGGCCTCGTACACCAGATACATGTTGGTGAATTCGGTTTCACCGCCGTTGCGGCTCACTTCGACACCGTGCAGCAATGCGCCGGTGCAGGGCACTTCAAGATAGCTGCTGTCGGTATGCCAGAACTGCGCCAGCGAAAGTTGACTCACCGTCGGGTGATCCGGCGGCATCAACTCGCCTTCTTCATTCACGTTCGAGACACGGAAGATTTCGCGCAGTGCCGTCGACTTGATGATCTTCTGGTGAAACACTTCGGGCGTGCCGAAGTTGCGGGTGAACGCGACATGCTGCTCGTCGGTCACGCGCTGGCCCGGCAGCACCACCACCAGATGATCCATCCATGCAGCGTGCAGTTGGTCGAATGCGGCCGCATCAAGCGGACGGCGCATATCCACGCCGCGCACTTCCGCGCCCAAGGCGGGGTGGAGCGAACGGACTTGCAGGCGGGTTGGCGGGGAGTGCTGCGGGGAGTGCATTTGGGCGGCAGCCACGGTGTGCGTCCTATGTCAAAAGGGGTGGTGTAAATCCGGCGTTGTGCGTTGAGCGGCGTGCGCGGGATCAGGCGTCCACAAACTCGAAGCCGAGCGCGCGCGCGTGGTAGTAGATGCCGCCGTCCTGCACGATCAAAAACATCGCGGTCTGGCCGCCTTCGTTGTGATGCGAATGCACCGACGTGGCCGGGGTGATGGTGGTGGCCCACTGCGACCAGTCTTTGCGGCGGCCATCGACCACCGAGTGGCATTGCTCGCCTTGAATCACCAGCGACACCGCGACCGAGTTGTGGCGGTGCGGGCGCTGCGTTTTACCGGCCGGCAAGGAATTCATCGCCACCGTGAGGGTCGGCAGCACATTGCGCGAGGCTTCCTGCTGCTCGGACGAAAAAATCAAGGCCGAGCCGGCGATGTCGTTGCTGCGGCCGACTTCGTAGAGCAATTGCACTTGCCGCAACACTTCATCGGCGGGGAAATGTACCATGCTGGTGGGGGCCGCGCCGGGGCGCGGCGGCTGCAGGTGTTCGAACGCGAGTTGCGGCTCGTTGGTGACGATCCAGAGCACCGCGTCGACAGAAGCGGCGCGATGCTGCTGCACCACGCCGCCGGGCAACACCAGGGTGTCACCCGGTTTCCATTCAATCTGTTCAGCGCCACACAGGGTGGAGCCGCTGCCCGCGATCACGTAGAGGATGATGCCGCTGGCCGCAAAGTTGGTGTTGAGCGCCGCACCGGCGCGGATGCGCGCATAGCGCGCCAGCACCAGCGGCGTGGTGGCCGGGAAGGCGCAGTCGAGTTCACGTGAGCGGTCGCACACGATCAGACTGGTCGGGGTGTCCGGATGCAGCGCCTTGGCCGGTTCGGCGGTAAAGCTTTCCTCGGGCACCGGCGGCAGTTTCAGATTGAAGGCATTGCCGGTGTTGAAGTAACGGGCGCGCGCTTCGGCGGGCGAGTTGGGGGAGGCGGCGAGTTGCGCCGGCAAATCCGCAATCGATTGGGGTAAGGGATCCCGTTTCACATCAACGCTCCTGTTAGTTTTCCGGACGCCAAATACTTTACCCCGCTGCGACGGGCAGATCAAACACAGAGTTATTGTGGGTGCATATCAACTTTACTTATGAGGTCTGCGGGCCTGCCTGACCACATCCCGCCACATCACGCCACAGCAAGACTGTGGCGCAACTGCGTAGCGAACTGCAAGGTGGCGCGCGAGCGGGAGCGGTCGCGCGGGAAAATCAGCCGCAACGACACCCGGATGCGCGGTTTGAAGGCAATGAATTTGAGATCATCAAATTTCTGCGAAATCGACATCAAGCGGTCAACCAGTGCGATACCAACGCCTTCACTGACCATCAGGCAGGCCGCATGGGACGAACTGGCTTCGATGGCAATCTGCGGGCCGGCCACGCCGGCCTTGTGACAGCCTTCGTTAATCAACAGCCCCAGGCGCGTGGACGCACCGAGCGAAATGACGGCGTCACCGGTCAAGTCGGCCGGGCCGATCTGGCGTTTTTTGGCGAGGGCGTGCCCGACTGGCACCACGCAGGCCATTTCCGTGTGCATCAGTGCCTCGCTGTCGACGCCGCTGTCGGCAATCGGCGCGTAGACGATGCCGATATCGGCTTCGCGCCGCGCCACCCGCTCCACTGCGAGCGGCGTCGGCAGCGAATGCACAATCACATTGACGGCGGGGCTGTGCTGGCGGAACAGGGCAATCGCGCGCGGCAGCAGCGCATCGACCAGCGTCGGCGAGGTGGCGATGACGAGCTGGCCGGCGCGGCCGTCGCGCAAATCACGGGCGGTGCGCTGCAGGGTGTCGACCCGTTCAAATATTTCTTCCAGATCGGGCCGCATCGCCAGCGCTTCCGGTGTCGCCTGCAGCTTGCCGCCAATCCGCTCGAACAGCTTCAGTTTCAAATCCTGTTCCGCGTATTTGAGGGCGGCGCTGATGGCCGGCTGGGTCACGTGCAGGCTGTGCGCGGCAGCGGTGATCGACCCGGTTTTGAGGATCGCGTGCAGGGCTTCGAGTTGTTTGAGGGTCATGGCAGAACCGCGTGCGCTCGGAGCAGGCATGATACCGCGCGTCATCTTGCCTGCCGCAGCGGGCATCGTTTTTTCTTATGGGGATGAATAAAAACGTGATTGGACGCGCCCGCGCCGCGCGCAGAAAATCATCCACTTCATTATTGGGAAACCGGCGAAGGGCTTCATGACATTCTCCATGCGACCACTGACGCCCAGTCTGGGCGCGGAAATCACTGACATTGATTTATCGGTGCCGGTCGATGCGCCCAGCGCGCAGCGGCTGCGCGAAATATGGGCCGAATACGCGGTGCTGGTGTTTCGCAATCAAAAACTGGAACCGCCGGCTTTTGCGCGCGCGGCCGGCCTGTTTGGTGAATTGCTCGAACAGCAAGTCAAAAAATACGCGCTGCCGGACACGCCGCTGGTGGGCACGATTTCGAGCCGTGACCTGCCGCTGGTCGATGGCAAGCTGCATGTGCGCGGCGAGAATTTCCACACCGACCATTCCAATTTTCCAGCACCGCCCAAGGCCACCACCCTGCACGCGGTGGCGCTGCCCGATCACGGCGGCGATACCCAGTTTGTCGATGTGCGCGCCGCCTATGACGATCTGCCCGAGGCCACCAAGCGCCAAATTCTGCCGCTGCGCTCGCCCCATGTGTATGAGAGCAGCCACAGCCCGCGCAAGATGACCGCGCTGCCGCCCGCCGAGCGCGCTGCGATTCCGCAGACCCTGCAGCCGCTGGCGATCCGCCATCCCGATAGCGGCCGCGCCGCGCTGTATCTGAACACCGCGCGCATGGAAGGCATCGCCGGGATGGACGCGGATGAGGCGTTTGCGCTGATCGATTCGCTCTACAACCACGCCACCCAATCCAAATACGAATACCGCCACAAATGGCTGCCGGGTGACATGGTGATCTGGGACAACCGCAGCGTGATGCACCAAGCCAACCCCGACTTTGACCCGGCGCAATACCGCTTGCTGTACCGCATCATGTTGCAGGGGGCGCCTCTACAACCGGCGCTGATGTGATGCGTGGTCGCGCTGGAGCGGTGGGATGACGCACTTTGTCGCTTGTCTGGATGTGTGGGCACCCGCTGTGCGCGCGGTGGTGCAGCGGGTCGCGCCGCCCGAACTGGATCTGCATTTCGCCACTTCGTATGACGAGGCCGAGCAAATGGCGCTGGTGCGTGACGCTGAAATCATTTTTGCCGGCTGGGCCGCCGTCACCCGGCCGATGCTGGAACATGCGCCCAAGTTGCGCATGATTGAGAAGTGGGGCATTGGCGTAGACCGCATCGACGTCGAGGCGGCGCGCGCGATGCACATTCCGCTCGCCATCACAGCCGGCTCCAACGCCGGGCCGGTATCCGAGTTGACGATCGGCCTGATGCTGGCGGTGTACCGCCGCATCGCCCACGTCGATCGCGCCTTGCGCCAGGGCCAGTGGCTCAAATCCGAAATGCGCGAAATTGGTTATCAGATTGCCGGCAAGACGGTTGGTATTTATGGCCTGGGCAATATTGGCCGCAAGGTGGCGCAGCGGCTGCAGGGGTTTGAGTGT
>JANOYK010000938.1:0-4343 GCA_031428855.1 Burkholderiales bacterium
GCCGGCGCGCTGCTGCGCATGTACACCCGCTTCGCCGAGCGCCAGCGCTGGCAGGTGGAACTGACCTCGGACAGTCCGTCAGACTTGGGCGGCTACAAGGAAGTGATCGTGCGCATCATCGGCCAGGGCGCGTATTCACGCCTCAAGTTTGAATCGGGCGGGCACCGGGTGCAGCGCGTGCCCGAGACCGAAGCGCAGGGCCGCATCCACACCTCGGCCTGCACCGTGGCAGTGATGCCCGAAGCCGATGCCGCGACTGACGTGGTGATCCGCCCCGACGACATCCGCATCGACGTGTTCCGCGCCTCCGGCGCGGGCGGTCAGCATGTGAACAAGACTGAGTCGGCAGTGCGCATTACGCACTTTCCCACCGGCATCGTCGCCGAGTGCCAGGACGGCCGCTCGCAACATCAGAACAAAGACCGCGCCTTCGCCGTGCTGGCCGCGCGCATCAAGGACAAGGAACTGCGCGAAGCCGCCGCCAAAGAGTCGGCCACCCGCAAAGGCCTGATCGGCTCGGGTGACCGCTCCGGGCGCATCCGCACCTACAACTTTCCGCAGGGCCGCGTGACCGATCACCGGATCAATCTGACGCTCTACAAAATTGGTTTCATCATGGATGGCGACATGGATGAATTGACCGGGGCGCTGATGGCGGAGCATCAGGCGGAGCAATTGGCTGCGCTGGCCGGAGACAACAACGTATGAGCGCCGCGCTGCGCGGCGCTGCCGCGTGATGCTCGAGGCGATTCTGCGCGCAAGCGGGCTGCCCTGGCTCGAAGCGCGCCTGCTGGCCGAACGCGCGCTCGGACAATCAGCCGTGCAGATCGCGACGCGCTTGCGCGAGCCGGTCAGCGCAGATGCCACGGCCGCCTTCACCACCCTGGCTGCGCGCCGCCAATCGGGCGAGCCGGTCGCCTACATTCTCGGTGAGCGCGAGTTTTATGGCCGCGTGTTCAAGGTCACACCGGACGTGCTGATCCCGCGCCCGGAAACCGAACTGCTCTGCGAGGCAGTGCTGGAGCGGCTCTCCGGCGCTATGGCCCGCAAAGGCGCAGCGGTGCTTGATCTTGGCACTGGCAGCGGCGCGATTGCGCTCACGCTCGCGTGCGAGCGGCCCGGCCTTACGGTGACGGCCGTAGATCAATCACCCGCCGCACTCGCCATCGCGCGCACCAATTGGCAGCGCCTGTGCCCGCACGCCGCCGTGCATCTGATCGAGAGCGACTGGTTCAGCGCGCTCGGTCCTTCTCGGTTTGGGTTGATCGTGAGCAATCCGCCCTATATCGCGGCGGATGACGCACATTTGCGCAGCGGCGATCTGCGCAGTGAGCCCTCCGCCGCGCTACGCGGCGGCACCGATGGCATGGATGGCCTGCGCGCCATCGCGGCACAAGCATCAGCCCATTTGACGGCAGGCGGCTGGCTGCTGTTCGAGCACGGGTTCGATCAAGGCGGGCGGGTGCGCCACCTGTTGTCGGGCCAACGCTTCGATGGCGTCTTTACGCTAACGGATTTGGCTGGACATGAGCGCGTGACCGGTGCCCGCTGGCTGGCCTGAATAGCAGCCGCACAACACCAGCACCGGCAAAAAGAATTAGACTTGTGCGTTGCGCTGTTCAACTTATCCGTCCGCCGCGCCGCGCTGCGGCATCACATTGCGCATCTTGCCACCGCCCGCCCAACAATGAAAAAAATCCTCGTAATTGACGACGATGCAGCGGTGCGCAAGCTGGCATCGCTCTATCTGACCCGCGCCGGCTACCACGTTGAAGAGTGCGCCGGCGGGATTGAAGCGCTTACGGTGATTGGCGCCAATCCGCCCGGCCTGATCCTGTGCGATATCTATTTGCCCGGCCTTGATGGCTACGGTCTGCTCTCTGCCCTGCGCGCCCAGCCGGCCACTGCCGATATTCCTGTCATCCTGATGACGGCGCGTGCTGACCACACCGGTTTTCGCAAAGGCATGAAGCTGGGCGCGGATGATTACCTGACCAAACCGCTGGATCGCGATGAACTGATTGATGCGGTGCATGCGCGCCTCGCGCGCGCCGGTGCGGTGACGATCGCGGCCCGCACCGGCATCAGCGCCGCCATCACCGAACCGGGGCCGGGCGGCGATTCAGCCGAAGACCTCAGCGCCGTCACCCGCTTGACCGACTACAAACTGGTGCGCAAGATCGCCGAAGGCGGCATGTCCACCATTTATCTGGCCGACCAAAAATCGACTGGCCGCCGCGTGGTGCTCAAGATGGTGCCGCTGACCCACGGCATCGCGCAGGATGTGATTGACCGCTTCATGCAGGAGCACAAAATGCTTGAGCGCCTGCGCCACCCCAACATCGTCGAGATTTACGCGCAAGGATTCAACGAAGAGCATTTGTACATCGCGATGGAGTATTTCCAGCATGGCAGCCTGAACGAGCACCTGGAAGCGGCGCTGCCCGAGGCAAAAGCGTTTGAATACACGCTGCAGATCGCGCGCGCGCTCGAAGCCGCGCACCAGGCCGGCATCGTCCACCGCGACCTCAAGCCCGACAACATCATGATGCGCAAGGACGGCAGCCTGGCCCTGACCGACTTCGGCATCGCCAAGGATTTGCACACGGCGGCCTCCCTGACGCAGCAAGGCGAGGTGCTCGGCACGCCCTCCTATGTGGCGCCGGAGCAGGCGCAGGGGCTGCCGGTGGGGCCGGCCGCCGATGTTTACAGTCTCGGTGTGATGCTGTTTCAGATGCTCACTGGCAGCAAGCCCTACCAGGCCAATGACCCGCAAAACATTCTGTATCAGCACATCAACAGCCCGATCCCGCAGTTGCCCGAAGACCTGATGCAATGGCAGGATCTGATCAACTTCTTGATGAGCAAATCGCCCGCAACCCGGCCGCGTGATGGGTCGGCCGTGCTCGCGGTGTTGCGCGCCCTCGGGATTGAATAGTCCGCACTGCCGCGCCGCGCGAAGCAGGCGTTTTAAAGTACCATTACGGGTTCAACCGCACACTCATTTCGGGAACCTCATGGCACGACTTATTTTGAGCGTAGACGGCGTCATCATCAAGGAATACACCATCGCCAAGGAACGCACCACGATTGGCCGCAAAGCGGTCAATGACGTCCAGATCGAGGACGATTTCCTGTCCGGCGAGCATGCCGTGATTGTCCATCTCGGCAACGACTGCATTCTCGAAGACCTCGGTAGCACCAACGGCACCGCCATCAGCGGCAAACCAGTCAAGCGCCATTTGCTCAAAAGCAACGAGGTGATTGAATTTGGCGACTACAAGCTCAATTTTGTCGATGAGGCCGATTACACCCAGGACAACTTTTTGTTCTCGCGCATGGCGCGCTCCAAAACGGTGAAGCCCTGATTCAGCCTGCACCCGCCCGAATCTGTCTTAGCCGGCCGGCGCAGCTTTTTATTGAACCCGATTAACGAGGAATGTTCCATGGATACCCAAGAGCGCATCAAACAAACCGTCACCTCCAGCCCGGTGGTGCTGTTCATGAAGGGCACGCCGACGTTTCCACAATGCGGCTTCTCGGCCAAGGCAATCCAGCTGCTCAAAATGAGCGGGGCCTCCGAAGTGACTACCGTCAACGTGCTCGAAGACGCCGAAGTGCGCCAGGGCATCAAGGAATTTTCCAACTGGCCGACGATTCCGCAGTTGTACGTCAACGGCGAATTCATTGGTGGCAGCGACATCATGAACGAGATGTACGAATCAGGCGAGTTGCAGCAGGTGCTGGCAGCGAAGTAGTTCGCACGTCCCGCGCCGGTTCGCGCGCGCCGCCACCGCGCCCGCCGCACCCTGCGGCGGCTTCCCGCCCGCCCCTGTGCGAGTTCACAAATCCTGACAATTGCCGGGGTGGCTGGCTGCATTTGCCCTCCCAATTAGCGTTATCCTGCCCAGATCAAAGCAACCCGCAGGAGATCGATTGAAACCGGTTTGGATCGGCAGCCATAGTGATGCGGTGATTGCGCAAACCGATGCCGCATTGCGCGCATCTGGCGCGGTATTGCCGGTCACAGCCGCGCCCTCCCTCGCATCCTCTCCGCCTCGCCCTCTCGGCCCTTTCGATTTGCAGGCCGGTCTGCTGCCCGGCCTGCTGGTGCTTGACACCGCGCTGCCTGAGGCGGATGTTGCGCGTGTGCTGGCCTCGGTCAACACATGGTCGGCAGCGCCGCCCATCCTGTTTGTCTCGAAAGAAGACTCTCTGGACATGCGCCTGAAGGCCGCGCGGGCAGCCGGCGCTCAACACCGCCGCGCGCGCCCGCGTTGCGCTCGGCTAGGCCGGCACCCCAAAAAAACCCGTCACATTGACCATCGCATTCGTTGAGGGAG
>JANOYK010000939.1:0-2948 GCA_031428855.1 Burkholderiales bacterium
CGCTCTTTCAGTTTCGGCGTCACCACAGAATTCGGGCTGCTCTGGAATGCCGACGCGCAATGCTGCGGGCAGCACTGCCGCTTGCGCGCCGGGCTCGCGCGAATAAATGTCCGCCGCGTCAAATCCGGCTGCGGCCTCGTAGACCGCGCGCGCGTCGCCGCTCGTCAGCGCAAGGATCGATACACAATCGAGCGAGCGGCAGGCCGGCACCACGCCGTGGGTCGAGAGCGCACCCTTGGTCGGTTTCAAGCCGACGATGTTGTTGAACCCGGCCGGCACGCGCCCCGACCCCGCCGTGTCAGTGCCGAGCGCAAAGCTCACCAGGCCGCGCGCCACTACCGAGGCCGAGCCCGAGCTTGATCCGCCCGATACATACGCCGGGTTGAAGGTATTGGGCACTGCGCCATAGGGCGAGCGCGTGCCGTTCAACCCGGTGGCGAACTGGTCGAGATTGGTCTTGCCGACACAGATGGCACCGGCATCGAGCAGGCGCTGCACCACGGTGGCGTGGCGCAGCGGCGTGTACGCGAACTCGGGGCAACCAGCCGTGGTCGGCTGGCCGGCGAAGTCGATGTTGTCCTTGATCGCGAACGCAATGCCATAGAGTTGGAAGCGCGGCCAGTCGCAGCCGGATGCGGCGAAGCGGTGCGCGAGATCATCCAACTGCGTGCGCAGGATGGCTTCGTCGAAGCGCAGTAGCCACGCGGTGTCGCCTGGCGTGGCGGCGATTTGCGCGGCCAAGTCAAGCAGCACGCTCGCGGCATCCAGCGCACCGCTGCGGTACTGCGCGAGCAGTTGCGGAATCAGGCGCGGAATCAGGCGCGGGATAAGGCGCGGGAACAAACCTGGGCCGGCATGCGGTGAAGACGGATTCACTGGTTTTGGGCACCAACATGTATACAAGTTGGTGTGCAGCAATCCGTGTGCCAACTGGCTGCCGGCAACGCTCCCCGCAGCGGACTCCGCTCAACTGCTTGAAAGTGCTCGAAAAATCAGCTCGCGCCAGCGAATCAATGCGTGCCGCTGCACGCTTTGCCAGCGCACAGGTGCAGTGCGCCACTGGCGGCTCCCGCACAAAAGCGGGCCGCCTGCGGGAATCGCACCGCTATGCGATAAAACCGCGAATCAGCGCATTGACCCGCGCCGGTTGCTCATGAATCACCCAATGCGTGCCGTCCTCGATGCGCTCGATTTTGAGATCAGGAATGTACTCGTCGAGGCCATCGAGTTGTGTTGGCAGCAGCGCCTGATCGAGCATGCCCCAGATCACCAGAGTGGGTACACGTACCGTCACCAGTTCTTTGGGGAAGGTCACTGTGGTTGCGCCCGGCTCGGTGTCGGTCGCGGGAAACAAGGGCGAGGCGCGATACAGATTGAGGCCGCCGGTCAGCCCACGCTGCCAGCACTCGCGGTACTTCGCTTCCACCTCAGGCGTGAACCATTCGACGCGCTGGCCAATGGCCGAAATAAACTTGGGCATGCGCGCGAAATTGTTTTCCGACAGGATGCGCTCGGCATCAGACCGGCGCAGCATGTTCATGTAGGCGGACGCCTTGATCTGCGCAGCGTTGTGAGTGAGGTCTCGCGTGAACAGCGCCGGGTGCGGCGAGTTGATGATGATGAGCTTCTCAACCATCTCGCGGTGCTGCGCGGCAAAGTTCCACGCAATCGCTCCACCCCAATCGTGCGCCACCAGAATGCAGCGCGAGTGGCCGAGGTGCTTGATGAGCAGATTCAGGTCTTCGACCAGATGTTTGGCACGGTATTTTTCTATTTCGGGCGGCTGATCCGACAGGTTGAAACCGCGCAGGTCGGGGGCCACCGCGTAGTGGTCACGGCCAAATTCCTCAAGCTGGTTATGCCACTCATACCAGAACTCGGGGAAGCCGTGGATGAACAGGATCAAGCGGCCGCTGGTGTCGCCCTTGTAGGCGTAGTGCAGCTTGATGCCGTTGGACAGCTTTGCTACGTCATGCCGCAGTGATTCGGTAGTTCCCACGATGCGTCCTAACAGTTGCGAAAGGTCAATCGGGCCGGCAAATGCCAGCGCCAACAAAATCAAAAAAATTCAGCCACCCCCATCCGCGCTCACGCCCCGCGCAACTGCGCGCGCAACTGCGCGCGCAACTTCTCGCCGATGTCCGGCCGCGCAGCAAACGGGTCGGGCGGGTTCTTGATCTCAACGATTGCCTTCATGCGCGTCTCGACATTGCCGAGCGCATGCGGGTGCGAAAAAATATAAAACTGGTTTGCCGCAATCGCCTCAAAGGTGGCTTCGGCCACCTGCGTAGCCGACACCTTGCCACGGGTCACCGCTTTTTCCGACTGCGCGCGCGCCAGCTCCTGCGAGGCAGTGTGCGGCGCGGTATCGGTCAGCTCAGCCGGGCGGTTGCGGTCTGATTTGTGAATCCCGGTCGGCACAAAATACGGACACAGCACCGAGCAGCTTACCTGCGTGGTCACCAGGTTGAGGTCTTGATAGAGCGTCTCGGTCAGCGCCACCACGGCATGTTTGGAGGCGTTGTAAATGCCCATGTTGGGTGCCGTCAACAAGCCTGCCATCGATGCCGTGTTGATGATGCGGCCCTCATATGCGGCGTCTTTTCTGGCGGCATCGAGCATCAGCGGGGTGAAGATGCGCACGCCGTGCACCACGCCCCAGAGGTTGACACCGAGCACCCATTCCCAGTCGCGCTGCGAGTTCTCCCACACCAGCCCGCCGGTGCCGCCGACGCCGGCGTTGTTGAACACCAGGCTGGGCGCGCCAAAGCGCTGCATGGTGGCGTCGGCCAGTGCCTGCACTTGCGCCGCTTTTGATACATCGGTGTTGCGCGCCAGCACCTGCGCGCCGAGCGCTTCGAGCTCTGCGCGGGTCTGGTCGAGCGCATCCTGCTGCTCATCAGCGAGCACCAGTTTCATGCCGAGGCGCTGCGCAATCAGCGCGAATT
>JANOYK010000940.1:0-6498 GCA_031428855.1 Burkholderiales bacterium
CCGGCAGCGGCACTGCCGTCCAGCGCCGCTCATCCCGGCGCAGACTGTGTTTGAAAAACTGCATCACAGGTTTTTGCGATAAAAATCAAACAGCGCGATGCCGGTGAGCAGCGGCAGGTAAATCGCACTCTGGATCAACACCGCAGGAAGCTGGGGCCACACCGCGCCGCCGTCCCACAGCCAGGCGGCAGAGGCGAAGCGGTCGAGGCTGGGCAGCAACGCCGCAATGCCGCGCATGACCGAGCCGATGACGTGGAAGCTGACCGAATCAACTGGCCCCATCGGATTGGAGGTGATCGCCAGAATGCCCGCCATCACGCGGCTGAGCGTGTAGAACGCTGCCACCATCAGCAGGCTGAGCGCGCTTTGCCCCAGCACCAGCGCGCAGGCTAGCGCGGCGGCAGCCACCAGCGTGAGTTCCAGCGCGAGCGATAGGGCCCACGCCGCCACATTGGCGCTTGGTGCAAACACCAGCAGCGGCACGCTAAACAACGCAGCGGTGGCCCAGGCCAGCACGGTGTAGCCGGCCAGTTTTCCCAGCACATAACTGGCGCGCGGAATCGCTTGCGAGAGCAGCATTTCGAGACCCTTGTCGGCCTGTTCGCGCGTGAGGCCGGCAATCACAAAGCTCACCACTAGCACTGCGGCAGCGGTGCGGTTAAAGGCGGCCAGCGCAGAGCCTTGAATTTTGGCCGCTTCGGTAATCGCCATCTCGCCCAAAAAAACCGCGACGCCAAAGCCGAGCAGCGCGACCGCCAGCACTGCGAGGGCGAGCTTGCCGCGCAGCGCTTCAATTAGAGCGAAGCGCGCAATCGTGAGACTGCCAGGCAGATAGCCGCCTGACCGGCCTGACACCGGCGTCAAGGATGGCGGGGATTGCGAGGGGAGCGGATTCACGCGCTGATTCTAACGGCGAAGCAGCTTGTGTTGCAGCAGCAACCCGCACAGGCAACTCGCAACGGCACCCGGCAACGGCCACCCGGCAACGGCACCCGGCAACGGCCACCCGCAGCGGCAACCATAGCCCGCACCCTGAAACAGCATTTGCGCTGGCGCGGTATGCTTGGTGCCAGCATGGCAGACACTTCT
This sequence comes from Burkholderiales bacterium, assembly GCA_031428855.1. Taxonomy (GTDB): domain Bacteria; phylum Pseudomonadota; class Gammaproteobacteria; order Burkholderiales; family JAEUOS01; genus CANJDH01. The sequence continues at coordinate 1,090 of JANOYK010000940.1, forward strand.
CTCTCACCGCAGCGCACGGCCACGATTGACCTCTACCGCAACCGTGCGCTGGTGCTCGCGCTCGCCTTGCTGCTGCTGCCGGCTGCCAACGACGACGCGCTGTGGCGCTCGATGTTTTTTTTCGCCCACATAGGCGCGGTGCTGCTGTGGCAGCCGGTGGTGCCGCAAAAGCACCCGCTGTCACTCTTGCAAATGGCATTGATCGCCATCACCGGCGCGCTGCTGTCGGCGCTGTTGAGCGCGTGGGTGCTGCTCGCGTGGAGCGCACTGCTGACTGGCTTGACGGCCGGCAAAATCACCATGCTGGCCCCGCGCGAAGAGCGCGGGTTCTACCTTGGGGCGCTCGGCTTTCTGGTGGTGCTGCTGTTTTTGCTGATCGTGCCGGCCTTGCTGCCTGCGCATTTGCAGCGCGGCTTGCCCGGCACTGCCGCAAGGTATTGGCTCTCAGCCGGACTGGCCGCAGCGCTGGTGCCGCTGGCGCTGCTCGCGTGGCGCGGTGACCGCGCCGCCAGCGGCCAGCGTGATATCCGGCGCGAGCTGGGCGCGGCTTACGATCTGGTCTACACCGCTTGGGTGGTCGGCATGTTGTTGCTGGTGATTTTTTTCGGCATCGCGCTGATGGCCTTGGCGCGCCTGGGTTATCTCGAGAGCATGGCCATCACGCTGATTGGCGTCAGCGCACTGTTGCTGCTGTTCTCCTGGGTATCCGTGCGGTTTCAGGATAGCGACCGCGCCGGTGGCGCAGGCAGCGGCGCATTGCCGGCCTTGCTGTCCCGCTACCTGCTTTCGTTCGGCCTGCCCTATGAGGTCTGGCTCGACAAACTCACGGCGCTGCACCGCCAGGAAAGTGATCCAGCTCAATTTTTTGACCATGCCATGCGTGGGCTCGGAGATCTGGCGATTGTGGCCGGGGCGGACTGGCGCGGGCCGGGCATCAGCGGGCGCTTTGGCCTCTCTAGCGGCGGTGACATCGTGCGTATTGCGATCCAGGAGCACACCGGCGAAACCGGCCGCGAAATTGAAGTGTGGCTGCGCACGCGCGAAGTGCTGTCACCGGCATTTTTGTGGCATTTCAAACTATTGATCGGGCTGGCGGCAGAGTTTCACTGGGCCAAGGTACGCGAAGCGGCGCTGGTGCAGCGCAACTACCTGCGTGCGGTGCATGAAACCGGCGCGCGCCTGACCCACGACGTCAAGAACCTGCTGCAATCACTCAACGGGCTGATCGAAGCGGTGGACTATGTGGAAGGCGATGAAGAGATTCGCAAACTGATCGGCCGGCAACTGCCAGCTATCGCGCTGCGTCTGGCAGCCACGGTCGAGAAATTGCAGGCCCCCTCGACCAACAGCCAGCGCATGACGCGGCTCGACGCCTGGTGGGACGCCCTGTGCAAACGCTACGAGCGCGACGGCGTGCAGTTTCAGGTGGTGGCGCTCGAGTCCGGCATGCCGGTTTCGGACTCGCTGTTTGACAGCGCCGCCGAAAACCTCATCAGCAATGCCTTGCGCAAGCGTGCAGTGCAGCCGCACCTGCGCGTGACCGTGATGCTCGCCTGCCGCGGCAGCACGATTGAACTGGCGGTCGAAGACGACGGCGATGAGATCGATCCGCTCATCGCCGCCCGTCTGTTCACCACACCGCTGGCATCGCGCGATGGCTTGGGGATTGGCCTGTATCAACTCGCCAGCCGCGCGGGTGAATTGGGATACCGCTTGTTCGTCGCTGAAAACCGGGCCGGCTGTGTGCGCTTTGCGGTCAGCAATGCGCCGCTGGAAGTTGGCGGTGCGCGGCCGGTTGATGACGCGTACGCGGTGAACGGAGTGGGCGGACTGGACGGAGTGGGCGCGGCGAACATCGCGCACGCACGAGCGGCACACGCCACGCAATAGGTGAAACCGGCAGCCGGATCCGGATTTTCAGCATGGCACCCCGCTGACAAGTCCAATCCATGCGGTTCTCCTGGCATCGTATGCCCTAAACCCTTACCCACCAACGGTTTCAGGGCAATGCCGTTTTTGAATCCGGCCCAACCCACAGGCTATGGCAGCCGGTTCGCCTGAATCAATTTGCTAATCAGCAAGGGGGCAGATATCCAGGTCACGATGTCGTCGAATTCGCACAGCGGGCCGGGCGCTACCGCATCAACGCAGTCGCGTTCGGCCTCTTTGCTGATGCGCGAGACAAAGACTGGCGCCAGTGCGGGTTTCGGTGTAGTGAGATTGGTGGTTTCGTCGACGTTTTGAACCGGCGGCAAGGGCTGCACATTGCCAAGTGAATCGGTGCCGCCGTAGCTGTTTTTTCCAAATGACATGATGACGACCGGCACACCGGAACCGGATACCGCATTGCCGCCAGCCAACGGCACCAAGTCCTTTCCCGTAGGGACGCCGCGCGTATTGATCAGAATATCCCCAGTGTCGTAAATATCGAAAGTGCAGTTGTTCGGGTCTGGTGTGGGATTGGGAGATGCGGGTTCAGTTGCGCCGGCCGTCGCCACGCACCCGCCAATCGGCACGCCCCCTGGATGAACGAGCGGGGAGTTGGCAGCGCTGGGACGCGCAAATTCATCTTTGATGCGATAGCGAAAGCGCATTCCCCAGGCGTCGGTTTGTGGCACGCCCAAGGTAACCCAGGGTAAAAATCCTTCGACATTTGCGCAAGTCAGCGGTGTTGCCACGTTGCGGTTGGGCGCGTTCTCAATACCGTCACCGTCAGTATCCGGGCAGGGTAAATAGCCCTTGCTTGCCGCAAACCCCAAAAGTGACTCCCGGATTTCTTCGAGTTGCCGCTGAGTGACGCTCACGCGGCCCTGATTGATCTGGTTGGTGAGAGCACCTAGCACGCCAACGACGATTAGCCCCAAAATCAGCGTCACGATCGCAATTTCTGCGAGCGTGAAGCCGCGATTGCGCCGCAATGAGGGTATCTGGCAGCGTCGTATCATGGCACCTGCACTGACGCCCTGCCTGGCAAAACCAGACTGGCCGAACGCTGGTCCGCCGCCACCGTGTAGGTGGTGGCGCGTTGCCACCCTCCCCAATAGCCGGCTTGCGCGCTGCAGGTTGCTGCCGCGCCGGCGTCATTTGAGGGAAAGCTGCCGGCGGTGGTTCCGGCAATGATCGATGAAGGGTCGTTGGTGGCTCCCGCCCACGGATATCTCGCACCATTGTTTTTCGCATACTCCGTCAGACAGCGCACGAAGTCCCGCTCAATCCGGCGCGCAACGTGGCTGAACAGCTCGTCAATGGTGATGTAAGCGAGCCGGTCATTGCAGGCATAGTTGGCAGGAAAGCGGGCGTCCCCCACGGTGGTTGACGGCTTCACACATTGAATGAATGTCATGCCCGGGGCCTGATTGAGACTGCCGTTATCGCAGCGGCCGCCAGGACACAAGGCGTTATCGACGGTGTCCAGAAATGCGCTGGGCAGCGCAGTTGCTGATCGGGTCTGCCTCGCGTTTCCGGGCTGACGGGTGGTGACCGGGCCGGGCAGAATAATGACGGCGGCGACACGGGTTGACAAGGTTTGACCAAATGGGTCGAGAACGGTGATCCATGGGAACGGCACTGTGGGCGTATTGTCGTCACCGCATTGCGTCACGCCAGCGGGCAATCCTGTTCCGGTGATGCTGCTGTCGAGCCGGGCCGGGCAGAAAAAATTGATTGCCACGAGATTGGCCGAAACAATGTACCAAGGCCAGCGGCCGGCGCTGTCTGATGGATCATCGTTGGCAAGATAGGCGAGCCCGATGGTTTTGAGAGGCAGTCTGCCAAAACAGCGCAGATTGGTTCGCTGGGCGAGGGTTAACACGGTGGTGTCCGAAACCGGGCGCAACGTGCCGATGCCGGTCCAGGTGGCGCGTGCGCAGCCGCGGTCGCTAAAACCATCCGATGGCATTGTGTTTGAAGATCCGGTTGCGACATCCGGGTAGGGCAGAGTACCGGGCCGGAACGCGCGCACGCCATTGGGTGGCGCTACTGCGGGGGTAAGTGAGGGCAGGTTTTCGTCCGTCGTGACGGACCACGCGAGCAATGCCGACTTCGATTGCGCCAGAATGTTCTCACCCTCATGTTCATCTATCCCGCTGCGCGCCACTGCCGCATTGAGAGCCCGAACACCGAAGTAGCCGCCAAAAGTGATCGTCACCATCAAGATCACCAACAGCACCACACCGCGCTGCTGTTTGCTGGCGGCTAGACGGGGTGCTTTTTTTCTCCGCATTGTTGGCATGACGATCAATGGGAAGACGAGTGGATTTAGCGGCTCTGCAGCTGCGTGTTGCGAGCTTGTTGCGGCTTTGCGGCTACGGTGCCGGGGGTGCCGGCCGCCGGTACAGCCGATTCCGCTGTGGGCGCGGCGTCCTTGGGTGTGATATCCGCTATACCGGGTATCAACTGATACGTCTCCATCGCGCGCCCGTTCGCGAGATCAACGATTTGGCCGGGCTTGGCGGCGATGGTCTGGCCACTTTCGGTTTTTAGCGGGACGCCGCGGTTGAGTTGCTGCTGCGCCGTGCCGCCGCCGGTGCCGGTGGATTCTTTGCCGTCGATGAAGTGAATCGGTGCCTGACCCTGGCGCACCACCATGCCGTTGACGATGACGGTTTGGGGGGCGGCGGCAGATGCCGGGGCTGCAACGACGCCGCGTCTTTGGTCTAGTTGTTGACGCTCCTGCGGGGTGTAGAACAGGCGGCCCAAGCGGTTTTCCTGTGCGCAGGCGGCGCTGGAACTGGCCCACAGGGTGATGGCACCGAGTGCCGTGGCCAGCAGCGTGATGGCGTTCATCGGGCGCGCGTGCGGGGTGACGAATGTGGCCGGGGTGTGTGCTGTAACGCTTTGGGCTGTCAGCGGTTCATCTGCCAGTATTGGAGTTGTCACAGTTGGAAGAGTCATTTGGCGGCTCCTGCTGCGCCGGTGCGCGGCTCTTCGACCAGTGTGATCCAGTCGATTTCGCACGTGGCTGACACATTGGCTTGGGTGCCGGATAGACCCGCAGCCAAGCCCGGCTTTGATAATACGCCGGGGTTCGCTTTGGCAGCAAGTTTGCCGTGGCCTTCGCGCGCCTCTAGGGTGCATTGCTCAATCTGAAAAATGCCGGCCGGGGGATTGGAGAGGCGGCGCAGATAGTCGATGAAATCGCCTTCGTGCAGCAATCCTAAGTCGAGCTTCATGCGGCTGGCGTAGAACGCGAGTTTGGTGCCGGGCACCGCGAGCGCCTCGTACGGTTTGCGCGCCGCAATCGTGTAGACGATGCGCGGCAGGGCGCGCGCTTCGCGCGCTTCGACCACGCGTTCGATCCAGTCGAGCCGTTCGCCCTGCTCAGGTTCTGATTGACCTGCCCCGGCCGCCGGCCGGATCGCCTTGATACGCACATAGGTCTGGTAGCGCTTCATGTAGGCGCCGATTTGT
>JANOYK010000941.1:0-3239 GCA_031428855.1 Burkholderiales bacterium
AGAGGCTCACAGGGAAGACAGGCTGAAGAGACGCTCATACCAAGGCTCTCCAGCCTTCTCTTATTACCCTTTAACGCACAACACCTGCTTGAGCGTCGCGACCACCTCGACCAGATCGGTCTGCGCGGCCATCACGGCGTCGATGTCCTTGTACGCCGCCGGGATCTCGTCGATCACGCCGTCGTCCTTGCGGCATTCAACGCCATCGGTCTGCGCGATCAGGTCAACTGCGGAATACATCCCGCGCGCCTTGTTGCGTGACATCTTGCGGCCCGCGCCGTGGCTGCATGAGCAGTAGGCATCGGCGTTGCCGCGCCCGCGCACGATGAAGCTCTTGGCCCCCATGCTGCCGGGGATGATGCCGAGTTCACCGGCGCGCGCTGACACTGCCCCCTTGCGGGTCACCCACACCGATTCGCCGAAATGCTCCTCGACGGTGGCGTAGTTGTGATGGCAGTTGACGACTTCATCGACGATGGAAAAGCGCTCGCCGAAGTGTTTGGCCATCACCGCTTTGAGCAAATGCAGCATCAGGTCGCGGTTGTAGGCCGCGTAGTCCTGCGCCCAGCGCAGACCGGCCACGTAGTCGTCGAAGGGTGCAGTGCCTTCGTCGAACCATGCGAGGTCTCTGTCGGGCAACTGACGATCAAGTTTCAACGCCAGTTCGCGCGCTTCGCTGATCGCCAACGTGCCGATTTGGTTGCCGATGCCGCGCGAACCAGAATGCAGCATGATCCACACGCGGCCCTCGGTATCGAGACACACTTCGATGAAGTGGTTGCCGCCGCCGAGGCTGCCGGCTTGCTTCCACGGCTTGGCCTTGTCGCCCGCACGCAGACGGGCGACGATGGCGAGCGCAGCGTGGCGCGCGTGCAGGTGCTTGACGCGCTCGTGCAAGGCCATGCCGTCGATGCCGTCCTGCGCGGTTGGCACCGCATCGCGATGTTCGCTAAAGCCCACCGGAATCGCGCGTTCGATGTCGCGGCGCAGGGCCGAGAGCGACTCGGGCAGGTCTTGGGCGCGCAGCGAAGTCTTCGCCGCCAACATGCCGCAACCGATGTCCACGCCCACCGCAGCGGGGATGATGGCGGCGCGGGTCGGGATCACTGAACCCACGGTCGCGCCTTTACCCAGATGCACATCGGGCATCACCGCGACATGGCCGGCGACGATGGGCAGCGAGGCGATGTTGCGCAGTTGCTGCATGGCTTCGGCTTCGACCGGGACGCCGTTGGCCCACATTTTGATTTCGTGCATGATGAGTTCTCCTTCTTGTTTGAGTGTAACGGTGGGTGAATGCGTGGCCCGTCCGGAAGGATTTGAACCTTCGACCCACGGTGTAGAAGACCGCTGCTCTGATTCCACTGAGCTACGGACGGATGATCTGGCCGCTTGCCAGAAAAGATGGTTAAGCCTCGCACTACGCTAGGCTTGTTAGACTGATTTGCATGCGCATTTCGCAACTCTCACAACGCACCGGTGTATCGGTTCACCGGCTGCGCCGCTACGAGTCGGACGGCTTGCTGCAGGCCACCCGCACCGCCGGCGGCTATCGCGACTACCCGGAGCACGCGCTGCGCGAGGTCACCTTCATCGCGATGGGGCGGCAAATGGGCTTCTCCCTTGCATCTCTCGCGGAACTGCTTCCGCGCTATCGCGCCGGGACGCTCACGATTGACGAGATGATCGAGCGGCTAAAACTGAGAATCAGCGAAATTGATGCCTTGATTGCGGCGCACCGGGTACTGCGCAAGCGTCTGGTCGAGCATATTGGCTGGTTCGAGGCCAGACGGCGCAATGCGGCCCGCGCGGGTAGCCGCGACTCCCGGCCGTCCAACACGTCAGAAGGATTCAAACGATGAATTTCTCAACCGGGCCGTTCGGCCCATTGGTGCGCGCGGTGCTTGCCATGCCGGTTGCCCGGACACTGCAACTGCAGTTTCGCAGCGTGGAAGCGGGAACGGTCGAACTGGAGATGCCGGTACTCGAGGCGTTTTGCTTTCGACCCGGCCAATTGCAGGCTACCGCCGTGTTTGCCATCGCCGATTTTGCAGCCGTGGCGGCCGCAGCCACGCTTCTGCGCCCCGGCTGGGTCAATGCAACCATTGACGGGACGCTCAAAATCGTAGCCCCCGCGAGCGGCACGCACTTGATCGGTCGCGGTCGCGTAGTCGATGCAAAGCGCCTCTTGACGATTTGCGCGGCCGATGTGTTCGCAGTAGACGGGGAGGCCGAAACCCTGTGCGCCACCTTGCTGGGGACGGCACGCAATCTGGAGCCAGCGGCACCATGAGTCATCCGTCCAGCCCTCCAGGTTTCGCGCAACACTCCCGCGCCAGCCCGCTGACAGGGCCGTGGGAGCCGATCCTCTCCCGGCTGGTAGATGAGCGGGTGCTGCAACTGGGTGTCATCGTGCGCGAAGCGCACTGCAATGCGCGTGGCTTCGCACACGGTGGTTTGATCTCGGCTCTGGCCGATAACGCGATGGGCCACTCCGCGGTTGCGACGGCGCGCAAGACGCTGCCAGAGCCGCCAGCGAGTGCAGTGACAGTCAACCTCTCACTCGATTTTGCCGACAGCGCGCGCATCGGTGAATGGCTTGAAGTGCGTCCCGTGGTGCTCAAAATGGGACGCACACTTGCGTTCACCGAAGGCCATGTGATCGCCATGCGCGAAGGCGAGGAGCGCTTGATCGCGCGCTGCAGCGCCACCTTCAGGATGGTTGGCGCGTCCAAGCCATAGACGGGAAACCGTTGGTGGGAGCGCTTGTTGGCCGCATCTCCCCCCGGTTAGTGGCTGGCGGACGCTGGCAAGAGGGCTGATCCTGAGCGCGGCCTTTCGGCGCTCCGATAGTTACTTCGAGACCTGGTGCCCCCGGCCCGGCGCATTGAAAATGCGCAACCGGCGACCTCTCGCTTACAAGGCGAGTGCTCTGCCAACTGCGCTACGGAGGCGATGTTGGTTGGCGGCGGGTGTGCGATTCGAACGCACGCGGCCCATTGAAGGGCCGCCGGTTTAGCAAACCGGTGCAATCAACCTCTCTGCCAACCCGCCAGGTTGAGGCGCTGTGAACGTTGGGGCTTTCACATCGATAGACTCTTGGTGATACGGTCGCTCTGCGCGCGCAGAGCAGAGCCGTTGCGCTTCGCTCGCCGTCAGGCGGGAAGCGCGGTGAGACGAACCCCCAGTCCAGCCGCCACCTTCATGACCGTGCATTTCTGGCGCATCCGCCGCGACGG
>JANOYK010000942.1:0-1905 GCA_031428855.1 Burkholderiales bacterium
GATACCCACGGTCTTGAGCAGGCTGTCCTTGGTAAACGGCTTGGTCAGATATTCGTCCGAACCGACCATGCGCCCGCGGGCGCGGTCAAACAAACCGTCTTTGCTCGACAGCATGATGACCGGTGTGGCGGAAAACTTGGCGTTCTTCTTAATCAGCGAGCAAGTCTGATAGCCATCCAGACGCGGCATCATGATGTCGCAAAACACAATGTCGGGCGCATGGTCGGCGATTTTTGACAGTGCGTCGAAGCCGTCTTCGGCCAGAATCACCTGACAGCCGGCCTGCACCAGAAAAATCTCAGCACTGCGGCGGATGGTGTTCGAATCGTCGATCACCATGACCTTCACTCCCGCCAGATTCGCTGCGTCTGCCATCCCCTCATGTCTCCGCGTTAAGTGCGCATGTGATGCGCCAGCCGCGCTTGGTGCGAGAGTGAGCACAGCAGCCGCTGCAGACGCACTGCAGCCGGCCAGCTCCCGCCAGCGCCCGATTATTTTTAGCGATTATACGCGCCGGCCCCGGCGGGGCAGACCCATACGTCATATTTCAGTCAACTCAAAATCCTCCTTGCGCGCGCCGCATTCGGGACAAGTCCAATTCATCGGCACATCCGGCCAGCGCGTGCCCGGCGCGATTCCTTCGTCCGGTGCGCCCTGCTCTTCGTCATACACCCAGCCGCAGATCAGGCACATCCAGGTTTTGTATCCGTTTTCCATATATATTCGTCAAGCACGCCAAATGCGGCCCGTTTTCGATAGAATTGAAATCATAGCATTCACCTTGGAGCGGTTACTCGCATCCCTTCGCCGCCGCCCTTCCCCGCCCCCGTATTATTCTGCGCAGCTCCTCCCGCCGTTTTGCTGCCGCACTCCCTGATATGCCTGATTTTTTTCTGCGTTTTCCGGTTTTAGCGCCGCTTTTTTCGCTGCTTTGATCGTCGCTTTTATCGCTGCTTTTTTGCCGCCGTTACTGCTACTGCATGTATTCATCCCATTCCGCTGTTTCCGCCACGCCGTCCATCGTCCTGGTGTTCGCCGGCTCCGACCCCTCCGGCGGGGCTGGCCTGCAAGCCGATTTACTCACCCTCGCCAGTCTCGGCTGCCATGGCCTGTCGGTCATCACGGCACTCACGGTGCAAGACACAGAGCGGGTGGCCGCAGTTGATCCGGTTGACGCCGCCTGGGTCGAAGATCAGGCGCGCCAACTGCTCGAAGATATGCGGGTGGACGTCTTCAAAATAGGCCTGCTCGGCAGCGTGGAAAATGTCGCGGTGATTGCCGAAATTGTGTCTGACTACCCCGACATTCCGCTGATTCTCGACCCGGTGCTGGCAGCCGGCAATGGCGATGATCTGGCCAGCGCCGAGATCATCACCGCGATGCGCGAACTGCTGATCCCGCAAACCACGGTGCTCACACCCAACAGCATCGAAGCGCGGCGTCTTATTGCGCGTGATGCCGACGAGGAACACCCGCCGCTCGAAGTCTGCGCCGAGCGGCTGTTGCTGCTCGGCACTGAATACGTGCTCATCACCGGCACCCACGAAAATTCGCAGCAGGTGGTCAACAATTTGTATGGCCCGCTGCCGGGGCGCGAACCATCGGACGAAGACGCTGCCGTCGAGCATGCGGTGGGCCTGGTGCGCAGCGATGCCTGGAGCCGTTTGAGCGGCAGTTACCACGGCTCCGGCTGCACCCTGGCGTCGGCGATTGCCGCGCTGATTGCCAATGGCGAAACCATTCCCGAAGCGGTGCGCGCGGCGCAGGACTACACCTGGAACGCGCTCAAGGCCGGCTTCCGCCCCGGCATGGGGCAATTTATTCCCGACCGTTTTTTCTGGGCGCGGCAACTGCCCGGCGAGGATGGCGATGACTAAACCGGTGCTCGAACAGTTGATGCAGACG
>JANOYK010000943.1:0-1585 GCA_031428855.1 Burkholderiales bacterium
GCCCACTACACCGACCCGGTCTCGATCATGCGCATCGTCAATCCGGTGATCGTCGAGCCGCTGATGGCCGAGTGGGGCGGCATCAAGAGCCACATCTCCGCGCACATGGACACGGTGCATGCGCTCGACAAAGCCACCAAGGCAGCGGACAAATCCAAAGCCACCAACGCCCTCAAGGACGCCAACCGCCTTTACTACACCTGGTTAGAGCGTCTCGAAAAATTCCGCATCCTCGACCCCGCCTGCGGCAGCGGCAACTTCCTCTACCTCGGCCTGCAAGCCCTCAAAGACATCGAACATCGCGCCGGACTCGAAGCCGAAGAACTTGGCCTGGAGCGCAACCTCATCCCCCACACCGGCCCACACAATGTGCTCGGCATCGAGCTCGACGAATACGCCGCCGAACTCGCGCGCGTGACGGTCTGGATCGGCGAGATTCAATGGATGAAGCGGCACGGCTATGAGCCGAGCCGCAACCCGATTTTGAAAACGCTGAATCAGATTGAGTGCCGCGATGCCTTGTTGTCGGTAGAGGAGAAAACGGCTGAAACCGTTGCAGCCCAATGGCCGCAGGCCGATTGCATTATTGGCAATCCACCGTTTTTGGGCGACAAGAAAATGCGTGCCGAGCTTGGCGACGTGTATACCGAGGCGCTGCGCAGCGCATATACAGGACGAGTGCCGGGCGGCGCTGATCTTGTTTGCTACTGGTTCAACAACGCAAGCGATGCGCTAAAAACCGGCAACGTATCTCGCGCTGGTTTGGTTGCGACCAACAGCATTCGTCAAAAGCGCAACCGGCCCGTGTTGGAGCGCATCACCAAAGTGGGCGCGATCTTTGACGCGTGGAGCGACGAAGAGTGGGTGAACGAAGGCGCAGCAGTGCGCGTGTCCATCGTTTGCTTTGCGCCTGATTCATTCGCCACCGCACGTCTCGATGGCAAGCCAGTTGGCGGCATCAACGCCGATCTCACGGCAAGTGGCGGCGGCGGCGTTGATCTCACACAAGCGCATCCGCTGAAAGAAAACGCCGGGGCCTCTTTCTTCGGATTGTGTTTGGCCGGCAACTTCGACATCAAGGGCGACCTTGCGCGCGCGTGGCTCAAACAACCGAATGCGCATGGCGTGTCCAACACCGAGGTGCTGCGTCCGCTCTACAACGGCAAGGACGTGCAGCATCGCTACACGGATCGCTGGGTAATTGATTTTGGCGTGACGCGCGGTGAGGCTGAGGCGGCGCAATTTGAGAAGCCGTTTGGTCACATCGCCGAAAACGTTCGCCCAATTCGCGTTGGCAACAAGCGCAAAGCGCGGGCTGCAAACTGGTGGCGGCACGGCGAGGCGAGACCAGGTCTAAGAAAGGCGCTTGAAGGACTATCGCGTTTCATCACCACGGTCGAAACAACCAAGCATCGCATCTTCGTTTTTCTACCGATACGCGTCGCGCCTGAACACAACCTGATCGTCATTCCGCGCGAGGACGATGCAACCTTCGGGATATTGCAGTCGCGTGTTCATACATTTTGGGCGCTTCGAATTGGCGGCACGCCAGCGGTTCTCGCATGCGCATTGATTTTGTTTGTCA
>JANOYK010000944.1:0-4073 GCA_031428855.1 Burkholderiales bacterium
GCGACGGTGAACCGCTTTTGCTCATCCGGCTTGCAGACGATTGCAATGGCGTCGCAGCGCATCATCGCCGGTGAGGCCGATGTGTTTGTGGCGGGCGGCGTTGAGTCGATCTCGTGTGTGCAGAACGAGATGAACAAGCACTTCTATAGCGACCCGAATCTGGTGGCGAAGAAACCGGAGATTTACTGGAACATGTTGCAGACCGCCGAGCAGGTGGCCAAGCGCTACAACATCGGCCGTGAAGCGCAAGACCGGTATGGTGCGGCCAGCGTGCTGCGTGCGGCGGCGGCGCGCGATGCGGGCAAGACCAAAGATGAAATCATCGGCATCACGGTGAAGATGAAAACCATCGACAAAGAGACCAAGGTCGAGACCGTCAAGGAAGTGTTTCACGACAAGGACGAGGGCATCCGCGCTGATACCACTTACGAGGGCGTGTCGCAGATCAAACCGGCGATTGAGGGCGGGGTGATTGCGGCGGGCAATGCGAGTCAGTTTTCTGACGGGGCTTCAGCGGCGGTGGTGATGAATGCCAAGCTGGCGGAGCAGCGCGGCTTGAAGCCGCTTGGCATTTACCGCGGCTTTGCGGTGGCCGGTTGCGAGCCGGATGAAATGGGCATTGGCCCGGTGTTTGCGATTCCGAAGCTGCTCAAAAAAGCCGGGCTGAAAATCGGCGACATCGGATTGTGGGAGCTGAACGAGGCGTTTGCGGTGCAAGTAGTGTATTGCCGTGACAAACTGGGCATTCCGGATGAGCGCCTTAATGTCAATGGCGGCTCGATTGCGGTCGGGCATCCCTACGGCGTGACCGGTGCGCGTCTGGTCGGCCACGCATTGATTGAAGGCAAGCGGCGCGGCGTGAAATATGTCGTCATCACCATGTGTGTTGGCGGCGGCATGGGTGCGGCGGGGTTGTTTGAGGTGGCTTGAACCTTCGGGTTGCCTGTGTCTTAGGCTGGCTTGAGCCTCGGGGGGCTTACACCCTGATGGTTCGATCTGGAGGCGCGGGCGTAGTGGGCGTATCGATGGTTATCGACGATTCATGGCGGAGGCGTAAACTTCATTTTTCTGCGAGGGAGAGCGGCATGAAAAAACAGTTGGTAGCGCACAGTGTATTGGCGGCGGCGATGATGGCGGTGAGTGTGGCCGCGTCAGCGTTGACCCTTGGTGACATCGAGATCAAGTCGGCCTATGGCGAGCGTTTTTCGGCGCGGATTCCGCTCACGCTGGGTGCGGGTGAAGACCTGGCGGCAAATTGCGTGCGTCTGGAAAACCTGCCTGGCAAAAATGCCGAGATTCCGATGCTGCTTAACTACCGGCTCAACCTGGAGCCAGTCAAAGGCGGCAAAGGCGCCGTGCTGATAACCACCAACGACGCGCTGACCGAGCCGATGGTGCGGATTGGTCTGGCGGTGCGTTGTCCCAAGGCCAGTTTGTCGCGTGAGTTCATCGTCAACCAAAAACTCGACGACACCCGGAAGAAAAAATAGACTGCTGCGCGAGCCTGCGGCGGGCCTGGGGCCTGCTGCGGCAGCACCGCGCAAGCGCACGGTGCCGCAAGGTGGCGCACATGGTGCCACTCGAATCCAAGACGGCACACACTTTATGTCCTCCAAGCTTCTCTCGCGCCGCGATCTTGCGTTTGTTCTGTATGAACTGCTCGACACTGAAACGCTAAGCGCGCGCCCGCGTTTTGCCGAGCATTCGCGCGAGACCTTTGACGCGGCGCTTGATCTGGCTGAGCAAATCGCCATCGATTTTTTCGCGCCGCACAACCGCAAGAGTGACGAGAACGAGCCGGTGTTTGACGGCGAAAAAGTCACGCTGATTCCCGAAATCGCGGCGGCGCAAAAAGCGTTCGTCGAGGCAGGGCTAATGGCGGCTGAGCACGATGCAGAATATGGCGGCATGCAAATGCCGACCGTGGTCGCCAAGGCGATGTTTGCCTTTTTCAAGGCGGCCAATGTGTCGTCAAGCGGCTACGCATTCCTGACCATCGGCAATGCCAACCTGCTGCTGCATCACGGCACGCAGCAGCAGATCGACACTTATGTGAGGCCGATGCTGGCGGGCAAATGGTTCGGCACCATGTGTTTGTCGGAGCCGCAGGCGGGTTCGTCCCTGTCCGATATTCGCACCCGCGCCGAGCCGCGGGCTGATGGCAGCTACCGCTTGTTCGGCAACAAGATGTGGATTTCGGCGGGGGAGCATGAACTGACGGAGAACATCATCCATCTGGTGCTGGCGCGCGTGCCGGGCAGCCCCGCTGGCGTGAAGGGCATCTCGCTGTTTCTGGTGCCGAAGTGCCTCGTCAATGCCGATGGTGCCTGCGGTGAGCGCAACGACGTGGCGCTGGCCGGCTTGAATCACAAGATGGGTTATCGCGGCACGGTCAACACGCTGCTTAACTTCGGTGAAGGCAAATGGCAGCCGCAGGGCCTCGCCGGGGCGGTCGGTTACCTCGTTGGCGAGGTAAACAAGGGGTTGGCCGGCATGTTCCACATGATGAACGAGGCGCGCATCGGCGTTGGCCTCGGTGCCACCATGCTCGGTTATACCGGCTACCTGCATTCGCTCGACTACGCGCGCAACCGCCCGCAGGGCCGCCATCCGGCCAGCAAGAACCCGGCCACGCCGCAAGTGCCGATCATTGAACATGCGGACATCAAGCGCATGCTGCTGGCGCAAAAAAGTTACGTTGAGGGCGCCTTCGCACTCAACCTTTACTGCGCGCGTCTGGTGGATGAACAGAAGACCGGTGAGTCTGATACCGCGCGCAGCGAGGCGGGCTTGCTGCTCGATCTGCTCACGCCAATTGCCAAGTCATGGCCGTCGCAGTGGTGTCAGGAGTCATTGAGCCATGCAATCCAGATTCACGGCGGCTATGGTTACACCCGCGATTATCCAGTCGAGCAGTTCTACCGCGACAACCGCTTGAACCCGATTCACGAAGGCACGCACGGCATTCAGGGCCTCGACTTGCTCGGGCGCAAGGTGCTGATGAAAGACGGTGCGCTGCTCAAATTGTTTGAGCGTGAAATCGAGAGCACCTGCCGCGAAGCCGTCCTCACTGGCAACGGCGTCAACCGCCTGCGGCCCATGGCCGAGGCGCTCGGCCGTGCCGCATCACGTGCGAAGCAAACCACACGCAAGCTGTTCGCCACCGATGATCTGGACAAAACCCTGGCCAATGCCTCGGTCTACCTTGAAATGTTTGGCCACATCGTGATTGCCTGGGTTTGGCTCAAACAGGCGGCAGTGGCGGCGCGTGCCTTACAAGCAGGTGTATCCGGTGCGACCGGCGCGCCCGGCGCGCCCGGGGCGCACGATGCACTTGATGCGGCGGAGCAGGCGTTTTATCGCGGCAAACTGCAGGCGGCCCACTTCTTTTTTCAGTGGGAACTGCCCAAATGCGCCACCTGGTGCGACCTGCTCGAATCGATTGATACCACCACGCTCGACATGCAGGATGCGTGGTTTTAACCGGAGCCAAAAGTGAGTCTCAAAAAATTAATGGACCTGCACGGCAAGACCGCCATCATCACCGGCGGCTCGCGCGGGCTGGGCCTGCAAATGGCCGAGGCGCTCGGCGAAATGGGTGCGAAGCTGGCGATCACCGCGCGCAAGGCGCACGAACTTGACGAAGCCCATGCACACCTCGCCAAACTCGGCATCGACACTATCGTGATTGCGTCTGATCTGGGCAAGCCGGAAACACCTGCCATGATCGTTGAGACCGTGATGCAACAATACGGTCAGATCGACATTCTCATCAACAACGCCGGTGCCACCTGGGGCGCGCCGGCCGAAGACCATCCGCTCGATGCCTGGATGAAGCTGGTCAACCTCAACCTCACCGCCAATTTTTTGCTGTGTCAGGCGGCGGGCAAGGCGTCGATGATCCCACGCAAATATGGCCGCATTGTCAACATCGCCTCGGTGGCCGGCTTGGGCGCCAGCCCGCCGCAAATGGAAGGCACGCTTGCCTACAACACCACCAAGGGCGGGCTGGTCAACTTCACGCGCCAGCTGGCTGCCGAGTGGGGCAAGTTCAATATCACGGTCAACGCCAT
>JANOYK010000945.1:0-3097 GCA_031428855.1 Burkholderiales bacterium
GGGCGCAAGCGCAGTCGATGAATCGATGCTGACCGGTGAGCCGATGCCGGTGAGTAAACGCGCCGGCGACAAGCTGATCGGCGCGACTCTCAACACCAGCGGCGCGCTAATAATGCTGGCTGAAAAAGTCGGATCAGCCACCGTGCTCGCGCAGATCGTGCAGATGGTGGCGCAGGCGCAGCGCTCACGCGCGCCGATGCAGCGCATGGCCGATGTGGTGGCCGGTTACTTTGTGGTGGCGGTGGCCGGCATCGCACTGCTCACGCTGCTGGCGTGGGGCCTGTTCGGCCCGGAGCCGGGCTGGGTGTTTGGTCTCATCAATGCGGTGGCGGTGCTGATCATCGCCTGCCCGTGCGCACTCGGTCTTGCCACGCCGATGTCGATCATGGTCGCCACCGGGCGCGGTGCCACCCACGGCGTGCTGTTTCGTGATGCCGCTGCGATTGAAAACATGCGCAAGATCGATACCTTGATCGTGGATAAAACCGGCACCCTCACTGAGGGACGGCCGGTGTTCGAGCGCGTGATTGCGGCCACCGGTTACTCTGAGGACGAAGTGCTGCGTCTGGCCGCATCGCTCGACCAGGGCAGCGAACATCCGCTCGCTGCTGCCATCGTCGCTGCCGCGCGCGCCAAGGGGCTGGTGCTGGAAAGTGCCGGCACGTTCGAATCCGCCAGCGGCATCGGCGTGCGCGGCAGCGTGGGTGGCCGCACCCTTGCATTGGGCAATGCCACCCTGATGGCACAGGCAGGCATCAACATCGACGCACTGAGCGCGCAAGCTGAAGCGCTGCGTGCCAACGGTGCCAGCGTGATGCATCTGGCGGTGGACGGCACGCTGGCGGGCCTGCTCGCGGTGTCCGACCCGATCAAGGCGAGCAGCGCCGAGGCCCTGACCACTTTGCGTGCAGCCGGCCTGCGCGTCATCATGGCCACCGGTGATGGCCTCACCACTGCACGGGCGGTGGGGCGTCAACTGGGCATTGACGAAGTACATGGTGAAGTCAAACCGGCTGACAAGCTGGCGCTGGTAGAGCGCCTCAAACAAGAGGGCCGGATGGTGGCAATGGCGGGCGACGGCATCAACGACGCACCGGCGCTGGCACGCGCCGATGTCGGCATTGCGATGGGCACTGTCACCGATGTGGCGATGAACAGCGCGCAGATCACACTGGTCTAGGGCGACCTGCGCGGCATTGCCGAAGCGCGCGCGCTATCGGTGGCGACGGTGGCGAACATGAAACAGAACCTCGCGTTCGCGTTCGTCTACAACGCGCTCGGCGTGCCGCTCGCGGCCGGCTTGTTTTATGCCTTCACCGGCTGGCTGCTCTCGCCCATGATTGCGGCGCTGGCGATGAGTCTGAGCTCGGCGTCGGTGATTTTCAATGCGCTGCGGCTGCGTGGACGTTGAGGCGGGCGGCCCGATGTGCAGCGCTATGCCAGCGCTGCCAATTGCTCCAGCCGCTGCGTCAATATCATCAAGCGCGCGGCGTGCGATTCATCGGGAAAAATCAGGCCCGGCAGCGCATCCCTGAACGCCGGTGTGTCAAGCAGCGCCGCACAGCGGCCAGCCGCATAGGCGCGCAGTTCGGCAGGCGCACCGGCCACTTCGTCTCTCAGTTCGGGCCGGCCATCGACGATGTTGATGATGTCTTCGAGGTCGTGGCTGGCCAACATGTCGCCGCCGCCACGATCAGCGAACGCCTCAAACTTGGTGGCCAAAAACGCCGGTGCTGCGATCAGGCGGATGGTGTTGCCGCTTGGCAGCACACACTGTTGCGCGGTTTGTGCCACCAGCGGATACCAGCGATTGGCAAAGCCGAGCACGCGTGAATCCATCGGCATCAAATCGACTTCGAGTTCGCCAAACCGCCAGCGGCAGATCGGCGCTTCGGGTGACGTGTCACGCTTGAACCCCTGGCGGGCAAACTGTTTTTCCAGTTTGTAATAGCCCGGCAGCGCCGCCACTTCAGCCAACAGATCGACGTCGAACGTGACGCGCGCACTCGCCGCTGCGGGGTCGGTGAGCAGCAGCCCGGCTGCGCAACCGCCGACGAACACCAGTTGCTCACGCAGCAGCCCCAAAGCTGTGGCAATCAACTCGACCTTGGCAACGTTTGGGTCTTGCGCCTTCATTGGAAATAGCCGTCGAGCAGACGCACGGCGGCATCGCGTTCACGCGCCTGCCCGGCGCGCAGGGCGTCGAACAGGGCGAGCACTGCGTAGAGACGTGCATCGCGCAGGGCGGCGGCCGGCACAGATGGGTAGAGTGGCGCAATGCCAATGCCGCGCACCGTGCCGGTGGCGTGCGGCCACACCGGCGGCGGGTCGCTTGATGGCGCGATGATGGTGTTGAGTGGTGGCGCTGCGTAGCCGGTAGGCACACCACGCGTGAGCGAACTGGCGACCGGCGCAAATGCATATTTGGCACCGTGCATCAAAAACTCGCGCAGTTGCGTTTTAAGCAGCAGCGGGCGGCGCTCCTGAATCAGCACCAAGCGTGCTGCCACTGCGCGCTTTAACGAGGCATGCACTGCCGACGCGGCCAAACCGGTTTGCGCCGTCAGGCCGGTATTGCTCAACGCCTCTGACGCCGCCGGGTCGCGCGCAAGCATCGCCAGCAGAACATATAAATCCTGCGGTTTGAGGCTCGTTTGGCGATTCATGGATTTCGGCATATTCTCTATTCTTTAATTGAGAATGTTGTTGTTAATTATATGTTTATAAACAATTTTTTGTCAATATTCTTATTTCTTGAATTGAGAATATTGCCGGGGAATGCCGGCTGATTGATGCATATCAACACGGGATCGATTGCCGCCGATACGCTGCTTTCGGCTGCTGCAAGCCTGATACCGCTGCCGTACAAGGCGAGCGGCCCGGCGGCAGCAATCAACCCCGCTGGTTGGACATCCACCGCACATAACCAAGCGTAGAATGAAATCATGTGCATGGCCCGCCTCCCCATTTTCACGATGCGCCGCATCCGCCTGATCGCGCTTGCCGCGCTGGCGTCGCTGGTGTTTGCGCAGGTGGCGGTGGCGGCGATGGGCTGTGCCACCTTGCGCGCTGGCGGCGCGCAAGGCAATGTCGCGCT
>JANOYK010000946.1:0-4953 GCA_031428855.1 Burkholderiales bacterium
GATTGATGCGGTAGTGCGTACACTGGCGCTCTGAGGTGCTCTCTGGCGCTTGACGGCACCCTTGGCGCTTACCGGCCTCACCGGCACCCACCGGCACTCACTTATATCTTGCGGCAACGTAGTGGCCTTTGCACACCAAACCAGCATCAACGCCGCATAGCGGCAAGAAAGTGATTGCATCATGGCAGCACAACCTGACATCAACAACATGGCGCTGTTCTGCGACTTTGAGAACGTGGCGCTGGGCGTGCGTGACGCCAAGTATGCCAAATTCGACATCGCCAAAGTGCTTGAGCGCCTGCTGCTCAAGGGCAGCATCGTGGTCAAGAAGGCCTATTGCGATTGGGACCGCTACAAGGAATTCAAGGGGCCGATGCACGAGGCTTCGTTTGAGTTGATCGAGATTCCGCATGTGCGCATGTCGGGCAAGAATTCGGCCGACATCCGCATGGTGGTTGATGCGCTCGACCTTT
Organism: Burkholderiales bacterium; assembly: GCA_031428855.1. Lineage (GTDB taxonomy): Bacteria > Pseudomonadota > Gammaproteobacteria > Burkholderiales > JAEUOS01 > CANJDH01. The sequence goes on from JANOYK010000946.1 coordinate 474, forward strand.
GCTACACCAAGGCGCATGTCGATACCTTTGTCATCATCAGCGGTGATTCGGATTTTTCGCCGCTGGTGTCGAAGCTGCGTGAGAACAACAAGACCGTGATTGGCGTCGGCGTGAAAAATTCGACCTCGGATTTGCTGATCGCCAATTGCGATGAGTTCATTTTTTATGATGATCTGGTGCGCGAGCAGGAGGCCAAGAAAACCCGTGCGGGGCGGAAAGCGCCAGCCAAAGCCGCAGCGGAAACCAGCGGCAAGGCGCAGACCGCGAAGCGCGAGAAAAGCAGTGACGACAAACGCCAGGAAGCGCTCGATCTGGTGGTTGAAACCGTGGAAGCACTCGCGGCCGAGCGCGGTGCCGGCGACAAAATCTGGGGCTCGATGGTCAAGCAGACGCTCAAGCGCCGCAAGCCCGGCTTCAACGAAAGCTATTACGGCTATCGCGCTTTTAGTGACCTGCTCGAAGACGCGCAAAAAGACCAGCTCATCGCGCTTGAACTCGATGAAAAATCGGGTGGTTATCTGATCCGGCTGCGCGCGCCCCAGTCATGAGCCGCAGCGTCACTCTCCAGCCCGCTGGCACGCTACAGCGCAGCGCACCGCGCGGCACCCAGCGCAGCGTGGCACACAGCGGGTGGTGAATCCCATGAGCGCCGCCGACACGGTTCGAGCCTATCTCGTGGCGATGGAGGCGCGTGACCTCGCGGCTGCGCAAGCATTGCTCGCACCGGGATTCACTATGCAGTTTCCCGGGCCGGTAACGTTTACGAGTCTTGCGCAATTGATCGAGTGGGCCAAGCCGCGCTACCGCTTTGTGCGCAAAGCGTATGAGTGCTTCGATGAAGCGCCCATCACTGAGGGCAGGGCGGCCGCTGGCGCGGTGGTGTATTGCTACGGCACCCTGGCTGGGGAATGGCCGGATGGCAGCGCTTTTGCGGGCATCCGTTTTATTGACCGCTTCACCGTCGTGAGCGGCCGTCTGGAGGATCAAACCGTGTGGAACGATCTGGCGGAAGTGCGCCAGAACAACGCGGCGATTTCTCCGGCTAATGACTGAGAGCCGCTCCCGCCAAGGGTTTCAGGCGTGTACTGTGCGGCGGCGTAGATGCACCGGCGATTTGCTCGAACAGACCGGCAGGCCATGCTGTCCCGCCAGCATGGATGCTGTTGGCAGAGGCGGTGTCCACCGGCATGACCACTACTTCGACCTCTTCCAGGTTCCGGCGGGTCTGCAGGTATTGAACGACTTGCTGCACCGGCATGGCGGCGGCCAGCAACAGCAACTCGCGACCGGCCCTACTCAGCCGTGATCCCCGCGAACTTGATTACCCTTGCCCATTTTTGGGTGGCTTCAGAGATGATCGCAGCAAATTCCGCAGGTGTGCCCCCGAGCACGGTACCGCCGAGCTCGACGATGCGGGCTTTGATCTTGCTGTCGGCGAGACCGGCATTGAGCTCCCGGTTGAGCATGGCGATGATGTCGGGCGGAGTGTTCCTGGGCGCGCCGATACCGGCAAAACCGCTGGCTTCATAGCCGGGCACGAATTCGCCCACCGTTGGAAGATCGGGGAACACGTCCAATCGGGCAGCCGTCGTTACCGCCAGGGCGCGCAGCCTGCCGCCCCTGATCTGCTGGATCGATTCGGACACGGGCGCGAACACCACCTGCACGTGGCCGGCGATCAGATCGGCGACCGCCGGCGCGCCGCCCTTGTACGGAACATGGACCAAATTGAGCCCGGTCATCATCTTGAAGAGTTCGCACGCAATGTTTTGCGGGGTGCCCTGGCCCGCCGAGCCGTAGTTGATCTTGCCCGGATTGGCCTTGGCGTAAGCGATGAACTCGGGCAAGGTCATGACGGGGACCGACGGATTGACCACGACGACGTAGGCCAGGCGCGCGGCGCAGACGACCGGCGCGATGTCGCGGATGAAGTCGAAACTCAGATTGGTATGCAGCGCGGCGTTGATCGCATGCGGCGTCACGATTTGCAGCAGCGTGTAGCCATCGGCAGGCGCCTTGACGACGGCCTCGGTGCCGATGTTGCCGCTGGCGCCTGCGCGGTTCTCAACCACGAATGGCTGGCCTGTGCGATCCGACAGCCATTGACCCATCAAACGCGCCTGGATGTCGGTGGCCCCGCCGGCGGAAAAGCCGACGATGATGCGCGCCGGCCGGGAGGGATAGGCCTGCGCCCGGGCAATGTGGGGTACGGCTGGCAATGCAGCGGCGCCGGTGGCCAGGCGCAGGAATGTGCGACGGGGAAATGTCATGATGATCCCTTCATGTGTGCGCTGCCCCACGTTGCGGACCTGTAATCGCTCTGGGCGCGCCGTGGGAACAGACTACTGCGGTTTTCCTACTGCGGTTTTCCGGGTTGTACCGAGTGTACCAATGGCGTGCCTGCGGCCTTGAAATGGCTCTGGGTGCGCGTGTGCGAAGAATTGATTGCAAAAGTTGACTGATCTCTTTCCCCGTCAATCCGCAGTAACTCCCGCCTCCTTCACCACCTTCGCCCACTTCGCAATCTCCGCCGTCGCGAACGCAGCGAATTGCTCCGGTGTGCTTGAAGCCGCTTCCACGCCCACATCGGAGAGGCGCTTGCTCATGTCCGGGCTGGCGACGGCCTTGACCAGATCGGCGTTGATCTTTGCGGTCAATGCGGCCGGCAGACCAGCCGGCGCACAGATGCCGTACCAGACCGTCACTTCGTAACCCGGCACGCCGGCTTCAGCCAGGGTCGGCACATCGGGAAATTGCGGCGAGCGTTTGGGCGTGGACACTGCGAGTGCGCGGGTGCGCCCGCTCTTGATGAAGTTGACCTGCTCGGGCAGATTAGTGATCGAGAGTTGCACCTGACCGCCGATCAGATCGGCAGCCGATTGCGCGCCGCCCTTGTAAGGCACATGCACGATCTGCATGCCGGTCATTGACTTGAGTAACTCAACGCCTAAGTGGGTCGAGGTGCCGACGCCGGAAGAGCCGTAGCTGAGCTTGCCGGGATTGGCTTTCACATGGGCGATGAATTCGGCCACGGTGGTGGCGGGTACCGACGGGTTGACCACCATCACGTTGGGCGTGGTGCCGACCAGGCTGATGTGGGTGACATCCTTGATGCCGTCGTAGGGCAATTTCTTGTAGAGCGAAGGCGCGATGCCGTGTGAGCCGATGTTGCACAGGATCAGGGTGTAGCCGTCAGCAGGCGCTTTGGCTGCTACATCTCCCGCCAGCGTGCCGCCGGCCCCGACGCGGTTTTCCACTGTGACCGTTTGGCCCCAGATTTCGCCGAGCTTGTTGGCGACGATGCGCGCGGTCTGGTCGACGCCGCCGCCAGGGACGAAGCCGACCAGCAGGCGCGGCGGTTTGACCGGATAGGTTTGTGCGAACGCGGCGGGTGTAGTTGCGAGCAGCACGGCCAGGGCGAGAAATTTCATGGTTTGATCCTTCCGGAAAACAGGGTGAGGTGGTGCAAGTCTTGATGATGCTGACGCGCCGGGCCGTCTGTGCTGAATCGCTTGGCATCTTACTCTTGGGTTCCGGGAGTCTGGCAGTGGGACCCCACGAGCCGCGCCACGGTATGCTGCACAGCGGTTGCACTTGTTGCAAGTAGCGGGAATAATTGCGCAACAGAAACGTTTACCAGCAGCCGCCCATTGGGCAAATCACGGGAATCACAAAAGGAGAACACGATGCTTCGCACACTGACCGCCTCTGTACTGTTTACCTGCGCCGCCGTTGCCACCAGCCTGCCCGCAGTGGCGCAAACGCCTCCCGAAGTCACGCTCGCCCGCCTCGACTGCGGCACGCAAGTGACGAACGATGTAAGCGTGCGCTTCACCGACACCTTTGCCTACCCCGGCCTCAAGCTGCCGTTCACTTTCAGTTGCTACCTCATCAAGCATGGCAATGACTACATGCTGTGGGACACCGGCCACTCGATGAGCGCCGGTGCTCCGGCACCCAAGGTCAGCATCGTGGACCAGCTTGCACAGTTGAAACTCAAGCCTGAGCAGATCAAGTTCATCGGCATCAGCCACTTCCACGCCGACCACACCGGCCAGTTGCCGTCGTTTCCCGGTGCCACTGTGCTGATCGGCAAAGGTGACTGGGACGGCATCACCGCGACACCGCCGATGCCCGGTGCCAACGCCGCAGCCTTCGCACACTGGCGCACCGGCGGCGGCAAGCTCGAAGCGCTCACTGCCGACAAGGACGTGTTCGGTGACGGCACTGTCGTGATCCTGCGCACACCCGGCCACACGCCCGGCCATTTCAGTGCGCTGGTGCGTCTGAAGGACTCCGGCAACTTTTTGATGCTCGGCGATCTCGCGCATTTCCACGAGAACTACGAGAGCAATGGCGTGCCATCCTTCAACTTCCACCGTGGCGATACCGTCGCCTCGCTGGAGCGCATCAAAAAGATGGCCGCCAATCTCAAGGCCACTGTCATCATCCAGCACGACCCGCGTGACATCAACAAGCT
>JANOYK010000947.1:0-1638 GCA_031428855.1 Burkholderiales bacterium
GGTGATGTAGGCCGAGCGGTCGGCGCCGATCTGCGGCGGCCGGTCTGCGCCGCTGATCCACTGCAGCAGCATCGGCGACAAAAAGTAAAACCAGAAAATCACCAGCAGCAGCGGCACCGAGCGCATCAGGTTGACATAGCCTGCCGCCGCCAGCGCCAGCGGTTTGTGTGACGACAGGCGCGCCAGCGCCAGCAGCGTGCCCCAGATCACGCCGCCACACGCGGCGGCCACGGTCAGCTGCAGCGTGTATTGCATGCCGCCCCACAGATAGGGCAGGGCACGCTCCACCGCAGAAAAATCGAGCGTATTCATCGCCGCGGCCCGATCCTCACTGCCCGCCCGCGATGTAGCCGGGCACGCGGGTGCGCCGCTCAATCAGCGCCATCACGCGGTTGGCCGCCATCGCAATCGTGACGTAGACGAGGGTGGCAGCGGCGAAGGCCTCGAAATAGCGGAACGTCATCTCGCCCATTTCGCGGGTGCGGAAAAACAATTCGACCAGGCCGATCGAGTAGGCCACGGCGGTGTTTTTAATCAGGTTCATCACCTCCGAGGTCATCGGCGGAATGATGATGCGGTAGGCCATCGGCAGCAGCACATGGCGGTAGGCTTGCGCTTGCGTGAGACCGAGCGCATAAGCGGCGTCGCGCTGGCCGCGCGGCAGCGAACCGATGCCGGCGCGCACCTGCTCGGAGATGCGCGCCGCCGTGAAAAACCCGAGGCACAGCACCGCTGTCACGAACTGATGCGTGGTCGGGTCCAGCGACACCACCCAGGCATTGGCCGCCGGGCTGATGCCGGGCAGCACGAAATACCAGAGGAAGAACTGCACAATCAGCGGAATGTTGCGAAACAGTTCCACATAGGCATTGCCCAAGCGCACCAGCCAGGTGTGGTTGGTGGTGCGGATCACGCCGAGCACCGATCCCAGCAAAAACGCGATGATCCAGGCCAGCGCCGCCGCACCCAGAGTGAACTTGAGCCCGGAGGCCAGGCTCATGAGCCAGGTGCCGTCACCGTCTGGCACTTGCTGTAAAAAAATCGCGGGATTCATGGAGTGGTCTGGTTGTGGCAGTGGTGTGGTGCGAGTGTGGTGCTGGTGTGTTGCCGGGGTGTTGCCGGGGTGTTGCTGGTGTTGCGCTGGCACAGCGCCGGCGCAATTCCGGGTTAAACCCGGCGCACCATGAAAAACGGCCGGTCAGACAAAGGGTCTGCCGGCCGGGTGTGGTGTGCCTTGCGCTGCGCTGCTGGTTGCTGGTTGCTGGTTGCTGGTTGCGGGATGCGCGCGCGGCCGGGCTACACGCCCTTGTCGTTCGGTGCCGCGAAATCGGTCTTCAACTGCGGTGTCATCGGGAAGTTGAGGTTGACGTTTTTCGGCGGGATCGGGCTCATGTACCACTTGTTGTAGATGCGCTCGATCTCGGGCGATTTGTACACGGCGGAGAGAATGTTGTCCACCAGCGCCTTGAACTGCGGATCATCCTTGCGCAGCATCATGCTGTAAGGCTCGGCACGCAGCGACTCGTTCAGGATTTTGAAATCACCGGGGCTGGCGGCATTGGCAATTTGCCCGGCCAGCAGCACATCGTCCATCACAAACGCCGAGACCCGGTCGTTGACCAGCAGCAGGAATGATTC
>JANOYK010000948.1:0-13063 GCA_031428855.1 Burkholderiales bacterium
CGCGATTGAATTGACCGGCATGAAAGACACCTCGCAAAAGGCCCTGATCGCGGCGTCACATCACCAGCCCAAGCTGGTGTACAGCGAGCCGCGCGATGGCCAGTGGATTGCCGACGCCAAGGTGGACAACACCCACACCGATGCCGAGATGGACATGCTGGAAAAATGCGTCGGACGGCGCGCGCCGTGGTTTACCGGCGGCCCCAATCCCTATGCCAGCAGCCCCTAGGCGGGGAAAGTGGCTCTGGTCAACGGTCTTGGAGGTTGCATCTTCAAGACCGTTGCAGCACAAGGCCTTTGAGGTACTCGCCTTCCGGAAATGACAGCAGCACCGGGTGATCCGGCGCGGCGCACAGACGCGCTTCGATGCGCGCTTCCACCCCCGCGTCGGTGGCGGCACCGGCCACGATCTTCTGAAACAAATCGGCTGACACACCACCCGAGCACGAGAAGGTGTAGAGCCGCCCGCCCGGGCGCAGCAGCTTGAAGCCGAGCAGGTTGATATCTTTGTAGGCGCGTGCGGCGCGTTCTACACTGGCCGGGGTCGGCGCGAATTTGGGCGGGTCGAGCACGATCAGATCGAATGTGCGGTTCTGGTTGCGCAACTCGCGCAATTCCTTGAAGACATCGGCTTCGCGCCATTCGGCGTGTGCGGCATCGAGGTGATTGAGACGCAGGTTGCCGCGCGCGAGTTCGAGCGCCGGGCCCGACGAATCAATCGACAGCGTGGAGGCGGCACCGCCTTTGAGGGCGGCGAGCGAGAAGCCGCCGGTGTAGCAAAAACAATTGAGCACGTCGCGGCCTTGCGCGTGGCGGCCTACGTGCGCGCGGTTGAGTGCTTGATCGAGATAAAACCCGGTCTTGTGGCCGTAGGCAACGTCAACCCAGTATTTGGTGTCCGAGGCCGCTTCGTGGATGGCAATGCGCGCGGGTGGCGCGTCACCGTGCAACACGCCGGTGCGTGAGTCGAGGCCTTCGAGTGCGCGCACGTCGGCGTCCGAGCGCTCGTAGACGCGGGTGACGCCGGGCAGCGCGGCGAGTGCGGCAGTAATGGCGTCGCGCCAATGTTCGGCACCGGCGCTGAGCAATTGCACCACCACGGTGTCTTCATAACGATCCACAATCACACCGGGCAGGCCGTCGGACTCTGCGTGTATCAACCGCTGCACCGTGGCGGCGGCGCGCCGCGCGAGGCTGGCGTGAATCGCTTGCGCGATGAACGCCGCGTCGACGCGGGCATCTTCCTGCCAACACCAGACCCGCGCGCGAATCTGCGACTGCGGGCTGAACGCGGCTTGTGCGAGAAAACTGCCGTCGGCTGCCGTCACGCACACCATTTAGCCGCTGGCCGGTGTGCCTTCGACCTTGGCAATCGCGCCGGAAAATATCCACGGGTGATGGCGCTGGAGCGATTTTTCCTTGCCGGGTTTGAGGGTGAGGCGTTTCAAAGAATTGCTTTCTTCATTGAGTTTTTCAAGCCATTGCCGCTGGCATGGTGCGCCAATGGGTTCCGTCGCGCGCTTGCCTACGGGTTTTTGCGTTTGGCTCTGGGGTGCGCGGCATCATAGACCTTGGACAGCGCCTGAAAATCAAGGTGGGTGTAAACCTGTGTGGTGGTGATGTTGGCGTGGCCGAGCATTTCTTGCACGGCGCGCAGGTCGCCGCCGGATTGCAGCAGGTGGGTGGCAAACGAGTGGCGCAGCATGTGCGGGTGAACGTGCGCCGGCACACCGGCCTTGAGGGTCCAGCGCTTGAGGCGGGCGTAGACCAGTGAGGCCGATACGCGCTTGCCGCGTGGCGAGAGAAACAGCGCGGCTTCCGGCGTAGTATTCATAGAGGAGGCGCTGCGGGCGTTTGCATCAGGCACGCTACCGGCCGCGTCCCGTTTTTGCCGCCGTTGTTGTCGTTGGCCGCTTCGGCTCTGATCGAGCACTTGCCCGCGCACCGCGCGCCACAGCGCCAGCGCTGCGAGGGCCTTGGCACCCACCGGCACGGTGCGCATCTTGCGCCCCTTGCCGGTGACGGTGACTTCACCCGCGGCGTCATCGACCCAGCCGATGGAGCCGGGACCGGGGGCAGCGTCAAGCCCGATCAATTCGGCCAGACGCAGGCCGGACGAATAGAACAGCTCGAACATGGCAGCGTCGCGCAGGTCTGCCGGATCGTTTGCGTCCGGTTCGGCGCGTTCCATCAACGCGACGGCGTGATCGATGGAGAGTGCTTTGGGCAGCGGCTTGGAGGCCTTGGGCGCGCGGATGCCGGCTGCGGGATTGGCGCAAAAGCCGTGATGGCGCACACCCCAGCGGTAAAAACTGCGCCAGGCCGAGAGCACTCGTGCGATGCTGCGCGGCTGCAGGCCGGCTGAAGCTAAACGTGCGGCGGCGACGCGGATCGTCTGCGGCTGTGCCGTGTCAAATGGCGCGCCCGCCAGCAGGCGCTGCAATTGATCGAGGCTGTGACGGTACGCCACTACAGTGGCAGGTGAGTAGTGGCGCTCGCCCGCCAGATAGGCGGCAAACGTGTTGATTTGCGCGGCAGCGCCGTTGGTTAAAGCGTCTGCCACTGCCGCAGCGGGATTGCGCGGCGCAGGGGACGCAGCCGTTGCGGCTGCCGCCGTGGTTTTCTGAATTGCGCTGGCGCGGGTGGCTGCCAAGTTGATGCGCCGCGCCTGAACCGGCTCAGGGAAAGATATGCGCGAGCGCAGCCGAGAGCGACTCGGCCAGACGCTCCAGATACATGGTGCCCATGCCGGCGTAAAAACGCTGCTCGTCTTCACTGCCAAGCGCCAGCAAGCCGCCCGCGCTGGCACCATGATCGCCGCCGGCATGCACTGAGATCAGCGACATCACGGCGAGCGATTTGACATGCGCGCCGGTGTCGCCGAACCAGCCGGTGACTTCGCTCCCGAGCGCGACATCGTCGTGTTTGAAATGCGCCACTGGCCCGCAGTAGGGCAGCTTGAGCGGCGAAGTGGCGCTCGCCACTGCGCCGCGCATGGCGCTGCTGGCACCGAGGCTGCCCTCGATGCTTTCAAAACCGGCGCGCACGCCCCAGACCCGGAACGCGGTGTGCGGCACCGAAAAATCCTCACGCAAGTGATAGGTGAGCGTTTCGATGATGCGGTCCGGCGCATCCTTGGGCAGACGCAAAATGGCCAGTGTGAGACGGTGCATTTTGACCGCGAGGGCGTCGTTGCCGTGACCGGTTTCAATCAACTGCGCGAGCGTGTGCTCGAGCGCTTTGCTTTTTTTGCGCAGGGTGAGGATTTGCCGCTCCGGCAGGGAAATGGCGCGCCCGCCGTGCGGATGCGGTACAAAAATCTGCGCCAGCATGTCGGCGTAGTCGTCGAAGAACTTGGGATTGTGTTGCAGGTATTGGGCGACGGCGTCGGGGTTCATGATGGCAGTCAGAAAATGAGCCGGCTCATTCTAACCGGGGCTCGCGGTGGGCGGTCTGGCGGGCTGTCCGGCAAAGTGTCCGGCGAACTGACCGGTGGCGCGATGGCGGCAATGGGATAATCGCGCGCTTTGCCGCATCAGACTCCTTCGCCTCCCCCTTTCCCGCTTAGCCACCCTTAACCACCCCTACACAGACTAATGCCATGGCCCGCCGCATCTCACTGTCCCGCTATCTGATCGAAGAACAACGCTCGCGCCCGGCGGGTGACAACGGCAACGGCGCGATCCCGGCCGATCTGCGTCTGTTGATTGAAGTGGTGGCGCGCGCCTGCAAAAACATCAGCAACGCGGTTTCCAAAGGCGCGCTGGCCGAGGTGCTGGGCGAGGCCGGCAGCGGCAACGTGCAGGGCGAAGCGCAGAAAAAGCTCGATGTGATTGCCAATGAAGTGCTGCTCGAAGCGAATGAATGGGGCGGCCACCTGGCAGCGATGGTATCGGAAGAAATGGAAGGCGTGCATCCGATTCCGCACCGCTATCCGAAAGGCGAATATCTGCTGCTGTTCGACCCGCTCGATGGCTCGTCCAACATTGATGTCAATGTCTCCATCGGCACCATCTTCTCGGTGCTGCGCTGCCCGGACGGCATTACCGAACCGGATGACCTGGCGTTCCTGCAGCCGGGTGTGAAACAAGTGGCGGCCGGGTTTGCGGTGTATGGCCCGGCCACCATGCTGGTGTTGACCCACGGCCACGGCGTCGCGGTGTTTACGCTTGACCGCGAGATGGGCAGCTTCGTGCTCACGCAGGATCAGGTGAAAATTCCTGCTGACACCAGCGAGTTTGCGATCAACATGAGCAATATGCGCAACTGGGATGCGCCGACCAAGCGCTATATCGATGAGTGCCTGGCAGGCAAAACCGGTGTGCGTGAACGCGACTTCAACATGCGCTGGATCGCGTCGATGGTGGCCGACTGTTTCCGCATTCTCACGCGCGGCGGCGTGTTCCTGTATCCGCAGGATGCCAAACACGTCAAGGGGCGTTTGCGCCTGATGTACGAGGCCAACCCGATGGCGTTTATCGTCGAGCAGGCAGGCGGCGCGGCCACCAACGGGCGCGGGCGGATTCTTGAGATTCAACCCGAAGCGCTGCATCAGCGCGTGGGTGTGGTGCTGGGGTCGAAAAACGAAGTTGAGCGCATCGCGCGCTATCACGCCGAAGCGGCAGCGGCGCGGTAGACCAGGCCAGGCGCTACATACAGTTCGTCGGGCCGTACCCGCAACTGATAGTCCGGCTGCACCAGCCGGTCGTAGTTGAACCGGCATCCGCGCCAATCGAGGTGGCAGTAGATCGGCACATCGCCCAAGTGGCCGATGGATTCGACCGGGTGTCCGGTCTGCACCAGGTCAACGATCTGGCCGAGCGTGCGTGGATCGCGATAGCCGTCGAACCGCCGGAAAAAATGGTCAATCCAGAGCAGCGCGCCGCTGGTGAGGGCAAGTGGCGTCAATACCAGAAACACGATCAGTTCCCACAGCGTGTGTTCCATGCCCGCCTCCGTGACAGAGATGATGCAAGGAATCATACGCCGCTTGACAACAAAATGTCAGTTTTACGTAAGCGCGGCTCGCCATACTCCTTATCAAGCCGTTCTCTCAATACGGTGTCATGCAACGGAGGAAATAACATGTCTCAGACAGCAGCGGCTGCAGTGCCGGGCGAGTACAAACACGTCGTCACCGGCGACGAGAAGCGCGTGATCTTCGCGTCGTCGCTCGGCACTGTGTTCGAGTGGTACGACTTTTATCTGTACGGCTCGCTCGCGGCCATTATCGCCAAGCAATTTTTTGCTGGCGTGAACCCGACCGCAGGCTTCATATTCGCGCTGATGGCGTTCGCAGCCGGCTTCGCGGTGCGCCCATTCGGCGCCATCTTCTTTGGCCGTCTGGGCGATCTGGTGGGGCGTAAATATACCTTCCTCATCACCATCGTCATCATGGGCGTGTCCACCTTTGTGGTCGGTTTGCTGCCGAGCTATGCCTCGATCGGTATTGCGGCACCGATCATTCTGATTGTGTTGCGCCTGCTGCAAGGTCTGGCGCTCGGTGGTGAGTACGGCGGCGCGGCAACCTATGTAGCCGAGCATGCGCCGCCGGGCAAGCGCGGCATCTACACGTCGTGGATCCAAACGACGGCGACGCTGGGCCTGTTCCTGTCGCTGCTGGTGATTCTGGGCACGCGCACTTTGATTGGCGAAGAAGCGTTTGTGGACTGGGGCTGGCGTATTCCGTTCCTGCTCTCGATTATCCTGCTCGGCATATCGGTGTGGATCCGTTTGCAACTGAACGAGTCGCCGGTGTTCAAGCGCATGAAGGATGAAGGCACCCATTCCAAAGCGCCGCTGACCGAGTCGTTTGGCCAGTGGAAGAACCTCAAGCTCGTGATCCTTGCATTGGTCGGCCTCACCGCTGGCCAGGCCGTGGTGTGGTACACGGGCCAGTTCTACGCCCTGTTCTTCCTCACGCAAACGCTCAAGGTGGACGGCTCGACCGCCAACCTGATGATCGCCGCCTCGCTGTTGATCGGCACGCCGTTCTTTATCGTGTTCGGCGCGCTGTCCGACAAGATCGGCCGCAAGCCGATCATCATGGCCGGCTGCCTGATCGCGGCGCTGACCTACTTCCCGATCTTCAAGGCGCTGACGCACTACGCCAACCCGGCGCTCGAAACCGCGCAAGCCAAATCACCGGTGATCGTGGTGGCGGATCCGGCAACTTGCTCGTTCCAGTTCAACCCGGTGGGCACTGCCAAGTTCACCTCGTCGTGCGACATCGCCAAGGGGTTCCTCGCGCGTTCGTCGGTCAACTACTCGAACGAGGTTGGCGCACCCGGTTCGGTGGCGCAGATCAAGGTGGGTGACAAAGTGATTTCGGGTTACGAAGCCACCGGACTTGCGGCTGCGGACGCGAAAGCCAAGGGCGACACCTTCAACAAGTCGATGGGCGAGGCGATCAAGGCGGCAGGCTATCCGGCCAAAGCTGATCCGGGCCAGATCAACCATTTGATGGTGACGGCACTGCTGGTGATCCTGGTCATCTTCGTGACCATGGTCTACGGCCCGATTGCGGCAATGCTGGTTGAGATGTTCCCGACGCGCATCCGCTACACCTCAATGTCGCTGCCGTATCACATCGGCAATGGCTGGTTCGGCGGCTTCCTGCCGACCACTGCGTTTGCGATGGTGGCGGCGACCGGAGATATTTACTACGGCCTGTGGTATCCGATCTCGATTGCGTTGATGACGTTTGTGATCGGCACGCTGTTGGTGAAAGAGACCAAGGACAACCCGATTCACTAAGCAGCAAACTTCCTCACAGCGCCGCCGCCACACCGGCGCTGCGCGGCGAAACGGCCCTTGCCTCTTGGCGGGGCCGTTTTTTTTGGGCTTGCCTTTTGGGCTTGCCTTTTGGGCTTGCCTTTTTGCGGCTTGCTTTGCGTGGCTTGCTTGTTGTGACTGGTGTGAATGCGACAATCGCGGCATGGAACGATTTGATACGGCCTTCGATGTCGCCGTGATAGGCGCAGGCGCGGCCGGCATGATGTGCGCGGCGCAAGCGGGGCAGCGCGGCCTCCGTGTAGTGTTGATTGACCACGCTACAAAAATTGGCGAGAAAATCCGCATCTCCGGCGGCGGGCGCTGCAACTTCACCAATGTGAATACAGGGCCGGACAATTTCATTTCGCACAATCGCCATTTTTGCCGCTCGGCGCTGGCATGCTACAGCGCTGCGGATTTCATTGCGCTGATGCGCAAGCACCGTATTGCGTTTCACGAGAAGCATCGCGGCCAATTGTTTTGCGATGATTCTGCGGAGCAGATTATTGCCATGCTGGAGGCAGAGTGTGCCGCAGGGCGCGTGGCATGGCGCACCGGATGTAGCGTGACAGCGGTGCGGCGCGAAGGAACGGGCTTTGCGCTGGAGACAGGGCGCGCGGGAACCTTGCTGGCGGCGCAACTGGTGATCGCGACCGGCGGGCTGTCGATTCCCAAAATCGGGGCGAGTGATTTTGGCTATCGCATCGCGCGCCAGTTTGGCTTGAAGATCATTGAGCCGCGTCCGGCGCTGGTGCCGCTGACATTTGCGAGCGAGCTGTGGCAGCCCTTTGCGCAGTTAGCGGGTCTGGCCAGTGAGGTGGAGATCGAGGCCACCGGCCCTTACGGGAGCGGCCACTTTCGCGAGGATCTTTTGTTCACCCACAAAGGATTGAGCGGGCCGGCCGTGCTGCAAATTTCGACGTTTTGGCAATCGGGCGAGCGTTTGTTGATCGACCTCGCGCCCGGCATCGATGTCACGGACGCGTTGTTGGCGGTCAAGCGTGAATCGGGCCGTGGCACAGACAAGGCCGGCCACGTCGCCACGGTGCTATCGCGCTGGCTGCCGCGGCGTCTGGCGCAGGCCTTCTGTGAGAGCGTGCCTGGCGCAAACGCGACGCTGCTGGCCGACTGCCCCGACCGGGTGCTCAAGGCGCTGGGGGCAGGCATCAATCAATTTACCGTGCTGCCCAGCGGTACTGAGGGTTTCCGCAAGGCCGAGGTGACGGTCGGCGGGGTGGATACGCGCGAGCTGTCGTCGCAGACGATGGCGGCCAACAAGGTGCCGGGTTTGTATTTCATCGGCGAGGTGGTCGATGTCACCGGCTGGCTGGGTGGCTACAACTTCCAGTGGGCCTGGTCGTCTGCGGTGGCGTGCGCGCGGGCGCTTACGGCGGAGACAGCCAGACTTGCGTGACAGCGGCGCAGTGGTACTGCCGCCGCTCTGCTCCGTTGCTCTGCACCGCAGTAGCCCCGCACAGGAACTGCAATGGCCCGTCAAGCTGCTGGAGATGCCGGATACGAAATTGGCACCGGCCCAACAGCGGTTCTGGCAGCGGGTTTCAGCGGTGATGCTGCCCAGAAGGCGCTGCCACCAAGGGTTTCAGGGCGGTTGTCAGGCCAGAATCGATTCGCCGACGAACAACTCCGCTACGGTTTCGCGGCGGCGTACCAGATGGGCTTTGTCGCCATCGACCATCACTTCGGCCGCGCGCGGGCGCGTGTTGTAGTTCGACGCCATCACCATGCCGTAGGCACCGGCCGACATGATCGCCACGAGATCACCTTCGCGTATGGCGAGGCTGCGCGCCTTGCCGAGGAAATCGCCGCTCTCGCACACCGGGCCGACCACATCGTATCGCTGCAGCGGCGCGTTCGAATCGTTGACGGCAACGATCTCGTGATGCACCCCATACAGCGCCGGGCGCAGCAAATCGTTCATGGCAGCGTCGATGACGGCGAAGTTTTTTTCGCCGGCTGGTTTGAGGTGCTCAACGCGGGTCAGCAGCACACCGGCATTGCCGACCAGATTGCGGCCCGGCTCGAACATCAGCTTGAGCTTGCGCGTGCCAACACGGCGGATGATCTCGCGCATGTAGGCGCGCGGGTCGGGCGGGGTTTCGTTTTCGTAACGAATCCCCAAGCCACCACCGAGGTCAAGATGGTGGATCACGATGCTATCGCGCGCGAGGGCATCGATCAGGCCGAGCATTTTGTCGAGCGCTTCGAGCAGGGGCGCGACATCGGTGAGCTGTGAGCCGATGTGGCAGTCGATGCCGGCGATGCGTACACCGGGCAGAGTGGCGGCGCGGCGGTAGAGCGCGAGCGCAGCGTTGAACTCGACCCCGAACTTGTTTTCTTTGAGGCCGGTCGAAATGTAGGGGTGGGTGCCGGCGTCGACATCCGGGTTGACGCGGAACGACACCGGTGCCTGGGTGCCGCTGCGGCGCGCGATCGCGTCAATGCGCTCCAGCTCGGGCGCGGACTCGATGTTGAAGCAGTAAATGCCTTGCGCCAGCGCAAATGCGATTTCATCGGCGCGCTTGCCGACGCCGGAGAAAATCACTTTGTGCGGATCGCCGCCCGCTGCGATGACGCGGCTCAATTCGCCGCCGGAAACAATGTCAAAGCCCGCGCCGAGTCGGGCGAAGGTGTTGAGCACCGCGAGATTGGAATTGGCTTTCATCGCGTAACAGACCAGCGCATCGCGACCGGCCAGGCCAGCGGTGAAGTCATTCCAGGCACGCGTCAGCGCCGCCTTGGAGTAGACGTAGGCGGGGGTGCCAAATTGGGCGGCGATGCGCGCCAGCGGCACGTCTTCGGCGTGCAGCGCGCCATTGCGCCGCTCAAAGCAATCGAAGTTCATGAGTTGGCGCCGTCCTCGCGTTTGGGGCGGGGGTCAGGGGGCGGGCCGGGGACGCTTCCCGGCAATGACGGCGAGGTACTATTGGGCGCGGTAACCGGGCTCGGGATGGTGCCGTTGGTGCCGCGATGTTGGCGGTCAAAATACGGATCGCCCGGCTTGCCCGGAATGTAAAGCGCCCCGCGCTGGCCGCAAGCGCTCAGCGAGGTGGCCAGTGAGACCGCTAGTGTGGTCATCAGCACAGCGGTCAGCGCCGCGCGGACGGATAATCGAATGCGCACTGTGACTCCAGCACAACAAGAAAGCGTGAATTATGAATGAAAGCGAATTCCTGCGAGCTGCAGTTGGCGTGCTTGACCGGGTCGAGGCCGCCGTGGATGAGGTGATCGAGGCGGGCGGCATCGACATTGATATCGAGCGCAAAAGTGAAGGGGTGTTGGCACTCGAATTTGAAAACGGCAGCCACATCATCGTCAATTTGCAGGCGCCGATGCAGCAAATCTGGATTGCTGCCAAGGCGGGCGGTTATCACTTTGCGCTGCGCGACGGGCCGGATGCGGATGCGGCGCGTTGGATCGACACCCGCTCAGGCGAAGAATTTTTTGGCGTGCTGTCAGTACACGCCACACTGCAGAGCGGCGCGGCGGTCAGGTTGACAACGTGAAGCAGACCGGCATGCACCACCCTCCCGGACTGCCGCTTTGATCTGAACGCCATCCTGCCGCACTCACTCAGGGGTTGGCGTCGCAGCGTCAGAACAACTGATTGCGCACTTCTTCGGCCTTCTTGTCTCCCTCAGGCGTGCCGTCACCCAAGCCGAGCGATTGCACGCTGTTTTCGCCCGGCGCATATTCGCGATAGTAGACTTCACCGGCAACGTTGACGACGCCCTCAGGCGCAGGGGGCATTGTTTCGGGCACCCCCTTGAGTGCGCGCTGCATGTAGTTGATCCAGATTGGCAGGGCGGCGACTCCACCGGTTTCCTGTCCGCCGAGTTTTTTGGGCTGGTCGAAGCCGATCCAGGCGACCCCCACGAGCGATGCTTGATAACCGGCAAACCAGGCATCGACGTGATCGTTGGTGGTGCCGGTCTTGCCGGCCAGATCGCCGCGCTTGAGCTGCGCCGAGGCGCGCGCAGCGGTGCCGTATTTGGTGACATCGTTCATCATGCTGTTCATGATGAACGCGTTTCGCGCATCAATTACCCGCATCGATTCGTCCCCCGCACGGGCCGGCTTGGCCTCGGCCAGCACTTTGCCGGCATCGTCGGTGATGCGCGTGACAATATAAGGATTGACGCGGTAACCGCCGTTGGCAAACACCGCATAAGCACCGGCCATCTGCCACGGTGTCACCGATCCCGCGCCCTGCGCCATCGTCAGATAGGCCGGGTGCTTGTCGCCGTCGAAGCCGAAACGGGTGACGAAATCCTGCGCGTATTGCGGCGTAATTTGTTGCAGGATCCGGATCGACACCAGATTTTTTGATCTGGCCAGCGCCTGACGCATGCGCATCGGCCCGTCGTACTTGCCGTCGAAATTCTTCGGTTCCCACAGCTGGCCACCGGTGGTGGCCGGATTAATGTAGATCGGCGCGTCATTGATGACGGTCGATGGCGTCAGTCCTTTTTCCAGCGAACCCGAGTAGATGAAAGGCTTGAAGCTGGAGCCGGGCTGCCGCCAGGCTTGGGTCACGTGATTGAATTTGTTGACGCCAAAATCGAAGCCGCCCACCAGCGCCTTGACCGCGCCATCGGCCGGGCTGACAGCGACAAACGAGCCTTCCACTTCGGGCAGCTGGAGAATGCTCCAGGCGTTCTTGTCGTCTTTGATGATGCGGATGACCGCACCGCGGCGGATGCGCCGGTTTGGCTGCGCCTTGTCGGACAGGGCGGCAGCGGCAAACTTGAGGCCATCGCCGGCGATCTGGACGGTTTCGCCGCCGCGCCGGTAGGCTTTGACCAGTTTTGGGGAGGCCTCCAGCACCAGGGCCGCAAGCAGGTCTTCGCTGTCGCTGTATTCCTGGAGCGCGTCTTCGAGTTCGTCCTCATTGCCGGTTTTGAGTTCAGCGAAGGCTTCCGGGCCGCGGTAGCCGTGGCGGCGTTCGTAGTCAAGCACGCCGCGCCGCAAGGCGCTGTTTGCTGCTTCCTGGTCGGCCTTGAGGATGGTGGTGTACACCCGCAGACCGCGGGTGTAGGTATCGTCGCCGTAGCGCTCGAACACCAACTGGCGCGCCATTTCGGCAACATAGTCCGCTTTGACCGGGAAATCGTTCACCTCGCGTTTGACCACTAGCGCTTCCTTGACGGCAGCGGCGTGCTGCTCCGCTGTCAGGTAGCCGAGCGACAGCATGCGGTCAAGAATGTAGTGCTGGCGTGAGCGTGCGCGCTTCGGGTTGACCACCGGATTAAACAAGGAGGGGGCTTTGGGCAGGCCGGCCAGCATTGCCGCTTCCGCTGCAGAAATGTTTTTTAGTTCCTTGCCGAAATAGATCTGGGCGGCTGAGGCGAATCCATAGGCGCGCTGCCCCAGAAAAATCTGGTTGATATAGATTTCAAATATCTTGTCTTTGGTGAGCGTCGCTTCAATCCGGAACGCCAGCAGTGCCTCATAAAACTTGCGCGTGTAGGTTTTTTCGCGCGAGATGAAGAAATTGCGCGCCACCTGCATCGTGATGGTGGAAGCGCCCTGCTGCCGGCCCGGGCTGGTGATGTTGGAGAAGGCGGCGCGCAGCACGCCGATGGTGTCAACACCGCCGTGCTGATAAAAACGGTCATCCTCGGCGGCCAGGATCGCTTGCTTCATCAAGGTGGGTACTTGGGCAAACGTGACCAGATTGCGCCGTTCTTCGCCAAATTCACCGATCAACAAATGGTCGGCGGTGTAGACACGCAAGGGAATTTTGGGCTGGTAGTCGGTCAGCGCTTCAATCGATGGCAAGCTTGGGTAGGCCCATGCCACAGCGAAAGCGAGGACTAACACACCGATGGCGAGCGGTGCGAATATAAGACCGGCGGCGAACAAAGCCCAGCGGGATAGTTGCGGTAACTGCATGAATTTATGTAAGAAAAATTTACATTTTGCCGCTCAAACCATACCCAGTTTGCGAACCGGGAATGCGCCAGCGTGATGAGCCTGCTCGACCGAGTGCATCAATTATATAGGGGGGCGCTGTCGAAATTGGCTCGAAAACCGGACAAATGATGTCACCTCAGCGCGCAATTATGTTGTAAATGAGATGTTGCAAATGAGCAACGCCGCGTAACGGGGCGAAAAACATTACTTGCGCTAAAGCACCCATTAGTATTTAATGTAAATTGTAGACATTGCCTCTAATCACTTGTCAGATAAGGAATTTATGCCTGACAGGCCAATTGATGCGAATGTCATTGGCACAAGATGTAGTGGATTTTCACGGTGTAAGCGCTAT
>JANOYK010000949.1:0-6557 GCA_031428855.1 Burkholderiales bacterium
GCGAATTTATCAAGCGATGGTAACGCCGCCGTCAGCCACGAAGGTTTGACCGGTGATGAACGCCCCGCCCGGCCCGGCCAGCAGCACTGCGAGGCCGGCAATGTCGTCCGGCTCGCCCAGACGGCGCAGCGGGGTTTGATCTTCGCGCGTCTTGCGCAATTTGTCGTCTTCCCACAGGGCCTTGGCAAAGTCAGTCTTGACCAGCCCCGGTGCAATTGCATTGACGCGGATGTTGGACGGCCCCCACTCCACTGCGAGGTTGCGCACCAGCGCCGAGTCGGCCGCCTTGGAGACGCCGTAGAGGCCGATCACGCCATTGCCGCGCTGACCGGCGATGGACGACACCAGGATCACCGCGCCATCGCGCCGCGCCGCCATCTGCGGAATCACCTGGTTGCACAGGCTCCACACGCTTTTGACATTGGTGCCGATGATTTTGTCGAACGCTTCAGACGAGGCGCTCGCGGTCGGGCCGTAGACCGGGTTGGTGGCAGCGTTGCAGACCAGAATGTCGATGCGGCCAAAGGCGTCCAGGGTTTTTTTAACCAGCGCTTCAACTTCGTCCGGGCGCGCAATGTTGCAAGGGATCGACACGGCGGTCAGACCCTGGGCATCGAATTCTTTTTTTACTGCGTCGCAGGCCTCGGCCTTGCGGCTCGATATCACTACCTTGGCACCGGCCTTGGCCAGATGCAGGGCAATCGCTTTGCCGATGCCTTTGGTGCTGCCGGTGATGAGGGCGGTCTTGCCGGTGAGATCGAATAGCGGTGAAGGCATAATTCAGGCTCCGGTTTTTTTGTAACTGTCTGTTGCAAAGCGTCGTGCGATTGTAGCGTGACCCTGAAATGGAGCTTTGCCAATGCAACCTGAAACGATCGTCGATTTTTGGTTTGGCGCACCCGGTTCAGCCGAGCGCGGGCGCAGCCGTGCGGTCTGGTTCAAAAAAGATGCCGCCTTCGACGCCAGTATCCGCAGCCAGTTTGGCGCAGTGCATGCCGAGGCCGCCGCCGGGAGCTTGTCTGCTTGGGAGGGCGCGCCGGCCTCCGCGCTGGCGCTGGTGATTGTGCTGGACCAATTCTCGCGCAACCTGTTTCGCGGTGATCCGGCGTCGTTCGGCTGCGATGCGGCGGCGCTAGCGCTGGCCAAGCGCATGGTGGCAGCGGGCTGGGACGGCGCGCTGCTGCCGGTGATGCGCAGCTTCGTCTACCTGCCGTTTGAGCACAGCGAAAGCCTGGCCGATCAGGATGAGGCGGTGCGTTTGTTTACCCTGCTGGCAGCCGAGCCGGGGCAGGCAGGTCTGCTGCTCTGGGCCGAAAAGCATCGCGACATCACTCGCCGCTTTGGGCGCTTCCCGCATCGCAATGCCATCCTCGGGCGCGTCTCGACGCCGGCCGAGACTGCATTTCTGACGCAGCCGGGCTCGTCATTTTGAATCCGCCGGTCGCAGACAATCGGGTGCCATCGCCCGCTCATCCGCCTGCACCAACGGTTTCCTCGTGGGTAGCGCGCTGGACCGGGGCCATCCGGGCAGGCGGCAGTGTGCTCGATCTGGCCTGCGGCAGCGGTCGTCATGCGCGCCATCTGGCAGCACTCGGTTATCAGGTTGAGGCAGTTGACCGCGATGCCGCCGCCCTCGCCGCGCTGGCCGGTGTGGCGGGCATCACCATCCGCTGCGCTGATCTTGAAGGGGCGGAGTGGCCCTACGCCGCACGCGCATTTGACGCCATTGTGGTCACCAATTATCTGCACCGCCCGCTGTTGCCCTTGATGAGTGCAGCGCTCGCACCGGGCGCGGTCTTGATGGTTGAAACTTTTCGCAGCGGCAATGAGTCCTACGGCAAACCTTCCAATCCGGCCTTCCTGCTGCTCCCTGGAGAGTTGATCGAGTTTGCGCAAGCCGCCGGCTTGCACATCGTTGCGTTTGAAGACGGTTTTTGTGCGGCTCCCAAGCCATCCATGATGCAGCGCCTGTGTGCCATCAAACCGCCGTTTTTGGCACCGGAGCAGGGGCGCTTGGAGTAAAATTCACCGCTGTTTGTACCGGGGCCGCCAGTGCGTTTTGCGCCTGTATTTTTATCTTTCTTTTTCACAAGGTTTTTCGATGGTCATGTTCAAAGGCAGTCTGGTCGCGATAGTGACGCCCATGCAGGACGACGGTTCGCTCGATCTGCCGGCCTTGAAACGTTTGATCGACTGGCATGTGGCCGAGGGCACTGACGGCATCGTCATCGTCGGCACCACCGGCGAGTCGCCTACGGTCAATCACGATGAACATTGTGAGTTGATTAAAACCACGGTCACTCACGCCGCCAAACGCATCCCGGTGATCGCCGGCACCGGTGCCAACTCGACCGCCGAGGCGATCGAGTTGATGCAGTACGCCAAATCCGTCGGTGCGGACGGCTGTCTGTCGGTGGTGCCTTACTACAACCGCCCGACCCAGGAGGGCCTGTACCGCCACTTCAAGGCGCAAGCTGAAGCGGTGGACTTGCCGATGCTGATGTACAACGTGCCCGGCCGCACCGTGGCCGATATGAGCAACGACACTGTGCTGCGCGCGGCGCAAGTGCCGGGCATCGTCGGCCTCAAAGACGCCACTGACAACATCGAGCGCGCCTCGCATTTGATCCGTGATCTGGCGCGTGCCGGCAAAACAGATTTTTCCCTGCTGTCGGGATGTGACGGCACTGCGCTCGCGTTTACCCTGATGGGCGGTCACGGCACCATTTCCGTCACTGCCAACGTTGCGCCAAAATTGATGCACCAGATGATCGCCGCCGCGCTCAAAGGCGAGCTTACTGCCGCGCGCGACATCAACAACAAACTGTTGCCGTTGCACCAGCGTCTGTTCGTTGAAGCCAATCCGATTCCGGTCAAGTGGGTGGTGGCGCGCATGGGTCTGGCCGGCGGCACGCTGCGCCTGCCGATGACACCCATGTCGCCACAGCATGTGGCGGCGCTCGAAGATGCGATGCAGCAGGCTGGGATCAACCTATGACGATGCGCTTTTGTTTGAGCCGGGCAGGTGTGCTGGCCGCCATCTGCGCCGCTGTGCTGTTGACCGGTTGCAGTTGGACGTCGGATATTCTCAAGGGCGACAAAATCGACTACCGCAGTTCGGGCCAGAGCGCTACTGCGCCGGGCCTGGAAGTGCCACCCGACCTCACCAGCCCGACGCGTGATAACCGCTACGACATACCGGGCGACAGCAGCCGGCCGCGCACGGCGACCGCAAGTGCGGTACAGGCGCGCCCTGCCAAGGCGCCTTCAGCGGCCGGCGTGTTGCCTGCCGTCAAGGACGGCCGCATCGAACGCGGCGGCAGCCAGCGCTGGATGGTGGTGAACGCCAAGCCCGAGCAGATCTGGCAGACCGTCAAGGAGTTCTGGCAGGAGAACGGCTTCATCATCGAAATCGAGCGGCCTGAGTCCGGTGTGATGGAAACCGACTGGGCTGAGAATCGCGCCAAGATCGGGCAGGACATCATCCGCCGCACGCTCGGGCGGGTGCTTGATGGACTCTATTCGACGCCGGAGCGCGACAAGTTCCGCACCCGGTTGGAGACCAACGCTGCGGGCGAGACCGAAATTTATGTCAGCCATCGCGGCATGATCGAAATCTACAAAACCGAAGGACGTGAACAGACCGTGTGGCAGCCGCGCCCAGCTGACCCCGAACTGGAGATTGATTTCCTGCGCCGTCTGCTGGTGCGGCTCGGTAGCGACGAGGGCAAAGCCCAACAGGTGCTGGCGGTGGGTGCGCCTGCGGCCGAGCGCGCTAAGATCATCAAGACCGGCACAGACAGTCTGGTCGAGCTCGATGATTCTTTCGACCGTGCCTGGCGGCGGGTTGGACTGGCGCTGGATCGCGTCGGCTTCACGGTCGAAGACCGGGACCGTGCCAAGGGCCTGTATTTCGTGCGCTATGCCGACCCCGATGCCGGGCAGAAAAAACCAGAAGCCGGCATCATGAGCCGGGTCACCAATATTTTCCGCACCGAGACGCCCAAGACAGCGGAGCAATATCAGGTGCAGGTGCGCAATGCCAGCCCGGTGACGCAGGTAGCCGTGCTGTCCAAGACTGGCGCGGTCGAGAATTCGGTCACGACCCAGCGCATTCTTGGCCTGTTGCACGAGCAGCTCAGGTGACGCACGGGTATCAGTCAATGCGCAGGCACCAGGTTGAATGCGCCAGTTTTCCTCTGCGAGGCTGAACCGGTTGCGCTTCGCCTCGCTTGGCTCCGGCAGTGAAGGCAACGCCTTGGTGGTCGAGGCATCGGCGGGCAACACGGTGACGCGCGTGCTGCTCGATTGCGGCTTCAGCCTGCGTGAGACCGAGCGGCGGCTGGCGCGCCTCGGCATCGAGCCGCAGCAGATTGACGCCATCATCGTCACGCACGAGCACGGCGACCACATTGGCGGGGTGCCGCGGTTTGCGCGCAAGCACGGCACCCCGGTCTGGATCACCTATGGCACCTGCGTTGCCTCTGGTATGGGCGGTGTGGAAGGCCTGCGTGGGCTGGGCGGTGCCGGTGCCAGTGCAGGCACCAATGCGGCGGGTGCCATCCCGGTTGCTATCCCGGTTAGTGCTGCCAGTGCCGCGCGGGAGATTCCGCCGGAGATTCACCTCATCGATCATCACGCGCCCTTTGTGGTTGGCGCGTTGCAGATGCTGCCGTTTCCGGTGCCGCACGATGCGCGCGAACCGGCCCAATATGTTTTTTCAGACGGGACGCGCCGCCTCGGGGTGCTCACGGATCTCGGCAGCGTGACGGCGCATGTGACCTCGATGCTGTCGCGCTGCGATGGCCTCGTGCTTGAATGCAACCATGACGCGCAGATGCTGGCAGCAAGTGCGTATCCGCCCGGCTTGAAGGCGCGCGTCGGCGGGGCCTATGGCCACCTCAACAATCAGCAGGCGGCGCAATTGCTCGGTGAAATCAAGCATGCCGGTTTGCAGCATGTGATGGCAGCGCATCTGAGCGCGCAGAACAACACCCCGGCGCTGGCCCGCGCCGCGCTGGCAGATGCGCTCGGCTGTGCGCCAGAGTGGGTCGGCATTGCGGATCAGGCCGATGGGTTCGACTGGCGCAGCCTGTAGCGCGCTGACACGACCGGGCGCGCAGCGAGCGGGCTGGCGTGCGGTGCGTGTATGTGGTGTCGTGCGCGTGATAGCGGCCGATTGCGCAGGCCGCAAAAACAAAAAAGCCGGGTTTCCCCGGCTTTTTTGCTGACACCCAAGAAGAATTACTTCTTCATCAGGTCTTTGGCAGCGTCCTTGACCATGTCTTTGGCCATGTCCTTGCCTTTTTCCATTGCAGCGCCGGTAGCGCCGCCAGCAGCAGCTTTGGCGGCATCGACAGCACCAGCGGCGGGAGCAGCAGCGGCAGCCGGGGCTGCGGCAGGAGCAGCAGCGCCGTCTTTCTTCTCGTCCTTCTTCTCTTCAGCCTTGGGGGCGTCAGCCGGCTTGGCAGCGTCAGCAGCTGGAGCAGCAGCCGGGGCCGAGGCAGCAGCAGGAGCGGGGGCAGCAGCAGGAGCGGGTGCCGGTGCAGCGGCGGGTGCCGGTGCCGGAGCAGGTTTCTTTTCTTCGCCGCAAGCGGCAACAGCGGCGGCCACCAGGGCGGCCAGGAGGAGCGACTTCTTCATGGGATTTCCTTTGCAGTAACGGATTGATCGTAAGGGGAATTGCCCTCTGGTGTCATGCGCGAATTTCCGCGGAAACGAATTCTATTCGCGTATGACTACAGATCGGACAACTAACGATTATAACGCGGTTTGAGTTGCGATGCACCAATGTTGGCGGATTAAAGGCGAAAACGGGTCGCAGGCCGCTTCCCGGCATGGCCTGCCGGCGTTAAGCTTGCGCAACAGCGTGTGCAATACCAAGGAGAGGATGATGAAACTGCGCAGCAAAATCGCGCTCGCCGCCGTGGCGGCACTGCTCGGCATCGCCGCTGCCGCGCCTTGGCTGATACCGTCGGGCGCGTGGATTCCACGCGTCGAATCCGAAGTTGCCAAGCGGCTTGGCGCGCCGGTCAAGATTGCGGATATCCGCGTGGCGCTGCTGCCGCTGCCGCATGTCAGCGTGCATGGCCTCGATGTCGGGGATGGCGCGATCAGCGCGGCGCTGATTGCGGTCTACCCGCGTCTGGCCACACTGTTTGCGGACAAACGCGTGCTGCGCAGCATTGAGATCGAGCAGATGGTGGTGACGCGCAAGGGGACCGATTTGATTGCGGCGCTGGTGGCCAAGCCGGCCAGCGGCGGCGCGGCGGTCGAAATTGAACGGGTGCGCCTGTCGAACTTTCAGATGGAGTTAGCCGGCGGCAAGCTGCCGGCATTGAACGCCGGCATTGATCTGAACCTCGGCGCGCTGCCGCCCGCACTGCCGGTCGAGCGCGCGCTGGTGACGACGGTGGAGGGCAAGGCCACACTGGCGCTGGTGCCGGACGGCAAAGAGTGGAACTTGACGCTGGATGCGGGCGACTGGGTGCTACCGGCCGGGCCGGCCTTGCGCTTTAACAGCCTCAAGGCGGCTGGCCGCTTGAGCGCCGGCAAGC
>JANOYK010000950.1:0-6674 GCA_031428855.1 Burkholderiales bacterium
CCGCGTGGGTGATTTCGGTTTCATCCTCGGCATCGGCCTGGTGCTGGCCTGGTTCGGCAGCATGAACTACGCCGACGTATTTGGCCATCCCGAGCTGAAGAAATTCGCCGCCACCACGATTGCCATTCTGCCGGGTGAACCGACGGTGCTGACCGCCATTTGTATCGGTCTATTTATTGGCGCGATGGGCAAGTCGGCGCAGTTTCCGCTGCACGTGTGGCTGCCTGATTCGATGGAAGGCCCAACGCCGATCTCGGCCCTGATCCACGCAGCGACCATGGTCACGGCTGGTATCTTCATGGTGGCGCGTATGTCGCCACTGTTTGAATTGTCGGACGCAGCCTTGTCGTTCGTGATCGTGATTGGGGCCATCACTGCGTTGTTCATGGGGTTCCTTGGCATCGTGCAAAACGACATCAAGCGCGTGGTGGCCTATTCGACGCTCTCGCAATTGGGCTACATGACGGTGGCGCTCGGTGCCTCGGCTTATTCGGTTGCGATCTTCCACCTGATGACCCATGCCTTCTTCAAAGCGCTGCTGTTCCTCGCGGCTGGCTCCGTCATCATGGGTTGCCACCACAATCAGGACATGCGCTATATGGGCGGGCTGCGCAAACACATGCCGTGGACCCACTGGACCAGTCTGATCGGCTCGCTCGCCTTGATTGGCACGCCGTTCTTTTCCGGCTTCTACTCCAAGGATCTGATTATTGAGGCCGCACATGCAGCCCATCTGCCAGGTGCCACGTTTGCTTATTACGCGGTGCTGGCGGGCGTATTCGTGACGGCCTTCTATTCGTTCCGCATGTACTTTCTGGTGTTCTGGGGCAGCGAGCGCTACGACCAGGTGCCGTATGACGAACATGGACACGATGATGACCACGAGCACCAGGCCGGCACACCGCACGAATCGCCCTGGGTAGTGACGCTGCCGCTGGCCTTGCTGGCGATCCCCTCGGTGTTGATTGGGTTCTTCACCGTCGCGCCGATGCTGTTCGGTGACTATTTCAAGAACGTGATTGCGCTCAATCCGGCGCACGGCGCGATGGCGGAACTGACCAAGGAATTTCACGGCGCGGCGGCCATGGCAATGCATGCCGTCACGACCGCGCCGTTCTGGCTCGCCGCCAGCGGCGTCGCCTTTGCGTACTACTGCTACATGGTTAACCCGAAATTGCCGGCTGCGATCAAGCAGCGCTTCGAGGCGATCCACACCTTGCTCGACAACAAGTATTACTTCGACCGCTTCAACGAATATTTCTTCGCTGGCGGCGCGCGCTTGCTCGGCACCGGCCTGTGGAAGGGCGGTGACGTCGGCGTCATTGACGGCATCATCATCAATGGCTCGGCACGCATGATTGGCTGGTTCGCCTCGATCACACGCCTGTTCCAGACCGGCCACCTCTACACCTACGCCATCGCCATGATTGTCGCAGTGCTGTTCTCTCTGACCCTGTTCGGCTTCCCGGCGGCAGGTAAATAAGATGCAAGCCAACGCTTCTTCCATTCTCAGCTTGTCGATCTGGGTGCCGATCCTGGCCGGCCTGCTCGTGTTTGCCACCGGCAACGACAGCAATGCACGCCTCGCGCGCGTGCTGGCGCTGATCGGCGCGCTGGCCGCGTTTGCCGTCACGTTGCCGCTGCTCACCGGGTTCGACAATGCCAACGCCGGTTTCCAGTTCGTGGAAAAATCGGTGTGGATCGAGCGCTTCAACATTCACTATCACCTCGGTGTCGACGGCATCTCGATGGTGTGTGTGCCGCTCACCGCCTTCATCACCGTGCTGGTGGTGCTGGCAGGGTGGGAGGTGATCGAGAAGCGCGTGGCGCAGTACATGGGCGCTTTCCTGATTTTGTCGGGCCTGATGATCGGCGTGTTCTGCGCGCTTGATGGCGCGCTGTTCTATGTGTTCTTCGAGGCCACGCTGATTCCGATGTACGTCATCATCGGGGTCTGGGGCGGGCCGAACCGGGTCTATGCCGCGTTCAAGTTCTTCCTCTACACGCTGGCCGGTTCGCTGTTGATGCTGGTCGCCATCATCTACCTGTATCTCAAGTCCGGCGGCAGTTTTGACATCACTACCTGGCACGCTTTATCGATGCCGCTGCCGGTGCAGAAAATGATTTTCTTCGCCTTCCTGCTCGCCTTCGCCGCCAAGGTGCCGATGTGGCCGGTGCATACCTGGCTGCCGGATGCCCACGTCGAGGCCCCCACCGGTGGTTCGGTGGTGCTGGCGGCCATTATGTTGAAGCTCGGTGCCTATGGCTTTGTGCGCTTCTCGCTGCCAATTGCGCCCGATGCCAGCCGCGATCTCTCCTTCATGATGATTACGCTCTCCTTGATCGCGGTGGTCTACATCGGCCTTGTTGCGCTGGTACAGACCGACATGAAAAAGCTGGTGGCCTACTCGTCAATCGCCCATATGGGTTTTGTCACCCTCGGCTTCTTCATGTTTGTGGGCGGCACCATCATGCCGCTGGCGGTGGAAGGCGCGATTGTGCAAATGGTGTCACACGGCTTTATCTCCGGTGCCATGTTCCTCTGTATTGGCGTGCTGTATGACCGCATGCACTCACGCAACATTGCCGATTACGGCGGCGTGGTCAACACCATGCCCAAGTTCGCCGCCTTCGCCGTGTTCTTTGCGATGGCCAACAGCGGTCTGCCCGCCACCTCCGGGTTCGTTGGTGAGTTCATGGTGATTTTGGCCGCAGTGAAATTTAATTTCTGGGTGGCGTTCCTCGCCTCCACCACGCTGATTTTTGGCGCGGCCTATTCGCTCTGGATGGTCAAGCGCGTCATCTTCGGTGCGATTGGCAACGATCACGTCAAGGCCCTCACCGACATCGGCGCGCGCGAGTTTTCGATTCTGGCGCTGCTGGCAGCGTCCGTGCTCTACATGGGCGTCTATCCGAAACCCTTCACTGACGTGATGCATGCATCCGTCAACGCCTTGGCCAAACATGTGGCCAAGAGCAAGATGTAGGACGCTGCCGTGGCAACCCAAATGGCAAATGAAATGATTATCAATGTGCCGGTGATGGTGCCGGTGCAGGCTGGCGTGCAGGCGGCGCAGAGCATGATTCCGGCCTATCCCGAGTTCATCCTCGGCATCAGCATCGCCATCATCATGATGGTGGATTTGTTCCTGCCAAAAGAGCGCAAAGTGGTGCTGGTGTGGCTCGCGCTGATTGCGCTGGCACTGACCGGCATCATGAGCTGCGCGCTGTTGGCTTCGGGCGCGCGCGCCTATGCCTTCACCAACATGTTCGTCGCCGACCCGATGGCGAACCTGCTCAAGATTGGCTCCTGCATTGCCGTCGGTGCTACCTTCATTTACTCGCGCCGCTATTTGCTTGAGCGTGAATTGCTCACTGGCGAGTTCGTGATCTTGTCGCTGTTTGCGCTGCTCGGGATCATGGTGATGATCTCGTCCAACCATTTTGTGCTGCTCTATCTGGGTCTTGAATTGCTGTCCCTATCGCTCTATGCGATGGTGGCGCTCAATCGCGACTCGGCCGTCTCGACCGAAGCGGCGATCAAATACTTCGTGCTCGGCGCGCTTGCGTCAGGCTTGCTGCTCTATGGTCTGTCGATGGTCTACGGCGGCACTGGCGACCTCGACATCAGCGTGGTGGCCAAATCCATCGCCTCAGGCCAAGCCAAAAAACAAATGGTGCTGTTCGGCCTGGTGTTTATCGTCGCCGGTCTCGCCTTCAAGCTCGGCGTGGTGCCGTTTCACATGTGGATTCCCGACGTGTATCACGGCGCGCCTACCGCGATGACCCTGATGATCGCGGCCGCGCCCAAGCTGGCCGGGTTTGCAATCGCGATCCGCCTGCTGGTCAATGGCCTGATCGGCGTGGCAGCCGACTGGCAAAGCATGCTGATGATTATGGCGGTGCTGTCGATGGGCCTGGGCAATCTTGCCGCGATTGCGCAGACTAACCTCAAACGCATGCTGGCCTATTCGACCATCTCGCACATGGGCTTCCTGCTGCTCGGTTTGCTGTCGGGCGTGGTCGATGGCAACCGTTTGAACGCGGTCGATGCCTACAGCTCAGCCCTGTTCTACGCCATCGTTTACGTGCTCACCACGCTCGCCTCGTTCGGCATGATCCTGCTGATGGCGCGCAAGGGCTTTGAAGCCGAAAACCTGGACGACTTCCGCGGCCTCAACACCCGCAACCCGTGGTTCGCTTGGATGATGCTGATCGTCATGTTCTCGCTGGCCGGCATTCCGCCCACTGCTGGGTTCTATGCCAAGTTCGCCGTGCTGCAAGCGGCTGTCGGGGCCAATCTGGTGTGGCTCGCCGTGGTGGCAGTGCTGTTCTCGCTAGTCGGCGCGTTCTACTATCTGCGCATGATTAAGGTCATGTTCATGGAAGAGCCGGCTGACACTGCGCCGATTGCCAGCGACCGCGCCGCCCACGCGCTGCTCTCGGTCAATGGCCTCGCTCTGTTGTTTCTGGGTCTCGCGCCGGGTGCGCTGATGACCTTGTGCCTGAACGCGATGAAAGCCTCGATCTGAGCGTGGCCACGCTAGAAGCCTTGGTGGGGGCCGCTCTTCAAGGTATCGCGCGGAAACCGTTGGTGGGAGACATTGTGCAGAAATTTCCCCGACGGCGTCCCGTATGAGTGCCATGCAACCCGCCATCTACGCACTGCTGCTGTTGGCCCTGGTGGCGGCCAATCTTCCGTTCCTGCTCACGCGCAAACTTTTCATCTTCTCCACTGGTGCGCTCCGTAAGGCGTTCGGCTGGCGTCTGATCGAGTTGACGATTCTCTACTTTGCGGTCGGTGGCATCGCGCTGGCGATTGAGTCGCGCCAAGGCACCATCTATCCGCAATCGTGGGAGTTTTACGCCATCACCTATTTTCTGTTTCTGGTGTTGGCGTTTCCGGGCTTCGTTTATTGCTATTTGTGGCGGCGCACGTGAGCAGCACTGCGCCCATCGCCGGGAATATCCCTGCGCCTGATGGCACGCCCGCGCAACCTGCCGGGGCAGACCTGACTGAATCGACGCTTGATTCAACCCGGATCTACGAAGGCAAATTACTCAAGATCAACGTTGACCGCGTGCGGCTGCCCGACGGCAGCCAGAGCGCGCGCGAGTATGTGGTGCATCCGGGTGCGGTCTGCATCATCGCCTTGCTGGCGGATGGTCGCGTGGTGCTGGAGCGTCAGTTCCGCTATCCGCATCATCGCGCCTTCATCGAGCTGCCGGCTGGCAAAATTGATCCGGGCGAAGACCCGCTTGCCACCGCCCAGCGCGAACTCAAAGAAGAGACCGGCTACGAGGCCGCGCAGTGGCGTCACATCACCACGATTCATCCGCTGATTGCCTACTCTGACGAGCACATTGAAATTTATCTGGCCACAGGCCTTACGCTCAAAGAGCGCCAGCTTGACGCGGGCGAATTTCTCGAAGTGTTTGCCGTTGCTCCGAGCGACGCGCTCGGCTGGGTGCGCGAGGGAAAAATCACCGATGTCAAAACCGTCATCGGCTTGTTCTGGCTCGGCCAGATCGCGCGCGGAGAGTGGCCGTGACGCTGCCCGGCAGTGACGGCGCGTCACGGCGTATCGGACCTGCCGACATCGCGGCAGCGATTGCCGTGGTGGCGATCTGGACCTTGTTTCTGGTGCTCACCCGGCAAAGTGTGAAGAGCAGTTTCACACCGTGGGATCTGGCATTTGTGCGGTTTGGCTTTGCTGCCGCAGTGGTGCTGCCGGTATTTTTGTGGCGTCCCGCCGGTCAGCGCTTTGGCAAGCTCACTATGGGGCGCGCACTGGCGGTGGCCCTGTTCGCCGGCGTCGGCTTGACTTGCATCATCTTTACCGGCTTGTCGTTCGCCCCCGCTGCGCATGCCGCCGTGCTCACCACCGGCACTTTGCCGTTTTCAGTTGCGATATTTAGCTGGTGGATGTTCGGTGACCGCATCGCCGGCCGCAAATTGCTCAGCCTCGGCTTGATTCTGCTCGGGGTGTTGTGCATGGGGTGGTACTCGTTTGTCAGCGCGGCAGCAGATGCGCCTGAGGGCGCGTGGCGCGGCGACATCCTGTTTCCATTCGCATCGGCCAGCTGGGCCGTGTTTGTGGTGCTGGTGCGGCGCTGGGGCGTGGGCGCGGTCGACGCCACCCTGGCTACCGCATTGATTTCGTTTGTCATTTACGCGCCGGTGTATTTATTGTTCCTGCCCAAGCAGATCATGGCGGCACCTTGGTTCGACATTGTGTGGAACGGCGTATTCCAGGGCATTCTTGCGCTGGTGGTATCGATGTCGCTGTACACGCGCATGGTGCAGGCGTTCGGCCCCTCGCGCACCACCATGATTACGGCAGTGTGCCCAAGCCTGGCCGCGCTGATCGCCGTGCCGGTGCTGGGCGAGCCGCTCTCGGCGCTGGTGTTGATGGGCCTGGCGGCGGTGACCGCCGGCATGGTGGTGGGTGTGAGCGGCAGGCCGCCGGCTGTGGCAGCGGCGATAGTGCCCGCATCAGCATTGCCACCGGCGTCCACACCCGCATTCACCCCCGCATCCGCACCCACACCCACACCCACACCCACACCCACACCCGTGCAACGGGTCGTGTAGCATCCGCCGATGCATTTTCCCTACGAACTATTCATCGCCTGGCGCTACGTGCGCTCGTCCAAGCGCACCAGCGGCAGCG
>JANOYK010000951.1:0-2723 GCA_031428855.1 Burkholderiales bacterium
GGGGCCAGCACCAGCGCCGGGCGGCCCATGCGCGCAATCACCTGCGCCATCGTGAAGGTCTTGCCAGAGCCGGTGACGCCAAGCAGGGTTTGATAGGCGAGGCCGTCGTTGATGCCCTCCACTAACTGCGCAATCGCGGTAGGCTGGTCGCCAGCCGGCTCGAACGGTTCGTGCAGTTGAAACGGGCTGTCCGGGAAAGTGCGAAGGGTCATGGACGGGCGGCGCACGAGGCAAGCGGAATGAGGCAACCGGGCATTCTAGCAAGTGACAGCGGCAAAGCGCATGCGTTTGTGGCGGCCTCTGGCAGCAGCCTGCAGCGCCAGCCGGATTTGCAGCATGTAAAATATTGCTTCGCAGCACTCTCTGGTTTTAACATGCCTACGCAGCCATGACCTCTTCCCTCTTTTCCCGCGTTGAACTCCTGCCCAAAGACCCGATCCTCGGCATCACCGAGGCCTATGTCGCCGACAGCAATCCGAAGAAAGTCAACCTCGGCGTCGGCGTCTACAACGACGACAGTGGCAAATTGCCGCTGCTTGCGTGCGTCAAGGCGGCCGAAGCAGAAATCGCCAAGTCACCCGCACCGCGCGGCTATTTGCCGATTGACGGTCTGGCCGCTTACGACAACGCGGTGCGCGATCTGGTGTTTGGCGCAGACAGCGAGATCGTCAAAAGTAATCGCGCCGTCACGGTGCAGGGCCTGGGCGGCACCGGCGGTTTGAAAATCGGCGCGGATTTTTTGAAGCGCATCAACCCGGATGCGGAAGTGTGGATCAGCGATCCATCGTGGGAGAACCATCGCGCGCTGTTTGAAGGCGCAGGCTTCACCGTCAGGACCTATCCGTATTACGACGCGGCGAACAAGGACGTGAATTTCCCCGCCATGCTGGCCGCGCTGCAAGGCGCGAAGGCCGGCACCATCATCGTGCTGCACGCGTGCTGCCACAACCCGACCGGCAACGACATCACGCCGGATCAGTGGGCGCAAGTAATTGACGCGGTGCGCGCGCGCGATCTGGTGCCATTTCTCGATATCGCCTATCAAGGCTTTGCCGAGGGCATTGAGCCGGACGGTGCCGCCGTCCGGCGCTTTGCCGCGACGCCGGGGCCGCTGCTGGTATCGAGTTCGTTTTCAAAATCGTTTTCGCTCTATGGCGAGCGCGTCGGCGCGCTGTCGGCGGTGGGCAAAGACACCGAAGAAGCGGTGCGCCTGCTGTCGCAGCTCAAGCGCACCGTGCGTACCAACTACTCCAACCCGCCGACCCACGGCGGCAAGATCGTCGTCACCGTGCTCGGCAACCCGGCCTTGCGCCGGCTGTGGGAGGACGAACTGACGGAGATGCGCGAGCGCATCAAGCAGATGCGCGTCAAACTGGTCGAGAGCATTGAAGCGCGCGTGCCGGGGTCGGATTTCAAATTCATCATCCGCCAACGCGGCATGTTTTCCTACTCAGGGCTGACGCGCGATCAGGTGGTACGCCTGCGCAATGAGTATTCGATCTACGCGATCGAGACCGGACGCATTTGTGTGGCGGCGCTCAACACCAAAAACATTGATTACGTCGCTGATGCGATTGCGGCGGTGATTAAATAATTTCGCGGGCCGTTGCAATCGCCGCCGCAGCAACGCACGCGAGGTAAGGCTCACACGGCGCGATGCGATCAAACAATAAACCCGCTGCGGCGGGTTTATTGTTTGCCGAACATCTTGCCGGGTTTTTATTTGCCGAACATCTTGCCGATCTTGTCGCCGACGGTTGCTCCCACCGACGTGCCGACGCCAGGCAGCAGCACGCTCCCCACCGCCGCCCCAGCCAGACTGCCTCCGGTCGGCATCAGCACCGGCTTGTCAAGCGTGCCGCTCACCGCCAGCGGCACGCCCACCAGGCCGCCGGTGCCCTTCACTTGCGTATCGATCCGCCCTGACAACTGTTTGGCCGCGCTGATATCAACATTGCCCTCGGCCTTGAGGGCACCCGAGGCGACTTTGACATTCTGCAATTTGGTGGCGCGCCCCTGCTGCTTGACTTTACCGGTCAGTTGATCGAACTGGGTGCTGCCGCCGCCCGCGCCGCCCTTGAGCAGGCTTTGCGCAGCATTCGCCAAATCGAATCCATGCAGCACACCATTGCGCACGTCAAACCCGATGTCGGCGTTGATGGCGTCGCCCAGCCCGGCCGGCTTGGCCGCCTGCGCGCTGAACGGCCCTGCGGCATCAAGTTTGCCTGACAGCACGGACTTGACTTTGAGCGCCTGCGTCAGCGGCATGATGTCAATGCCCGCCAGCTTGGCATCACCCTTGAGTTGCCAGTTTTTTGCCCACGTCAGTTCGGCCTTGCCGTTCAGCGTGCCGCCATAGAGGGCGGCCGCCACCTGGTTCAGTGCCAGCTTGCCGGCGCTCAAGCGGCCAGCCGCCTTGAGGCTGTTAAAGCGCAAGGCCGGCCCGGCCGGTAGCACCCAGTCGCCCGCATCCAGTGTCAAGTTCCACTCTTTGCCGTCCGGCACCAGCGCCAGTGTGGCCTTGCCATCAACCGTCGTCACCAGCGCGCGCTCGACCGGCAGTGCGGGCGGCAGCGCGCCGAGGTTCAGATCAATGCCGGCGTTCAACGCCGGCAGCTTGCCGCCGGCTAACTCCATCTGAAAGTTCGACAGGCGCACCCGTTCAATTTCGACCGCCGCGCCGCCGCTGCCAGGCTTGGCCGCCAGCGCCGCAATCAAATCCG
>JANOYK010000952.1:0-2098 GCA_031428855.1 Burkholderiales bacterium
GTCCGCAACCGCCCTGCGCAACGGCTGGCTCCATACCGGCGATGTCGGCGCGTTCGATGAAGAAGGTTTTCTCACCCTCAAAGACCGCAGCAAAGACCTCATCATCTCGGGCGGCTCCAACATTTATCCGCGCGAAGTCGAGGAAGCGCTGCTGCTGCATCCGCAGGTGGCCGAGGTATCGGTGGTGGGGCGCGCACACCCCGAGTGGGGCGAGGAAGTGATTGCGTTTGTGGTGGCGCGCGGTGCCGGAGGTGATGTGCGCGATGCTTCGGCAATCGGCGTTGCTTCAGCGCGCACCAGCGGAGCGCCGCTCGATGCCCACACGCTCGACGCCCACTGCCTCGATCACATCGCCCGCTTCAAGCGCCCCAAACAATACCGTTTTGTCGATGCATTGCCGAAGAACGAAGCGGGCAAAGTGTTGTAGACGGAACTGCGCAAGCACATTGCTTAGCGGCATCCGCCTGAAAGGCGCATGGATTGGACATCCTGGCGGTGCAAGTCCCAACAATGGCTCCTGGAGCCATTCGCAGAGCACCCGTCAATCTACGCGCTTGCGGTAGGCTGCCAAGTCCTGCGCTGACACTTGATCCGGCGCAACCAGCCGGTAGTGTTTCTCTGACACCGCGCGCACGCCATCGCCGGTCATTTCAAACGCAAACATGGCTATCACGTTGTCCGCCATGAATTGCGCCGCGACCGGCGTGCAGATCAGACCAGGGAACTTGGCAGCACACAGCGCGAAGTCTTGTTCGATCTGGACAATGCCGAGGCTGTCACTGCCACCCTTGGCCTGCACCGGAAACACGTACTGCGCGCCGCGCCGGTCAACCCCAACATAGATTTCGTCGGTCTCGACCTGGCCCATGCCTTTGACGGTGGTGCGCAAGTGGCTTTGCAGCGAATAGCAGACGACGCCAGTGAAGATGTCAATCAGGCGGTTGTAACGTACGCGCGCCAGCAGGGCTTGTTCATCAGTAAGCGCATATGCAGCGATGATGCCCGGCGTCGCATCCGGTATTTTGGTTTCACCCAGCAGTGCCGACGGCGTGATGCGTGGCTCGGACACTGCTGCGAAGGTGTAGAGGGCCTTGCCGCTGGGGCGGATCACCCACTCAAGTCCCTTCGGAGCTTTGTCGAGAATACTGGCAGGGAATGCAGCGCGATAGCGAAAACTGTAAATCACATCGCCCAAATTCTTCGGTAATGCGATCTTGAGTTTTCTGGCAACGGTGACAATTTCTTCGCGCGCAAATGTAAACCCGGTCATGCCCGGTTTGAAATGGCCGAGAAAAATATTCTCGATGATCGCGCTGTAGCGGTTTTGCCTGGGCGCAGCTTGCTTGGGCGCAGTTTTCTTGGACTTGTCCGTCACCGTCATTGTCCCGGCCACGTAAGAACCAGCACCTCTTCACGAATCTGCTCTTTGGTGGCGGTGGCAAGGCGAGTGCGGAACAGGTCAATGCTGTCCACGCGGTAACCGAGACTCTCCGCGATCTCCGCCAGCAGTTGCCCGGTGCGGATCATCACTTGCAGATACGACGCCTGATCGCCGACGACGTAACCAAGCTGAGCGCCTGGCTTAAGGAAGGGGCGCAAATCCGCCAGATGCCGCGCCATGCCGCCAAAATATAGTTTGGTGACGCGCGCATACATGCGCTCGAAACCCGAGGTCTTGCCCATGGCAATACGGCGGCGCTCGATTTCGGTGGCGATGTCCTGCACGCGGGAAAACTGCGCCACGAACGCATCGTCTTCATCGCCCCGATAGACGCCGCGCGTATTCGAGCGCAGCAAGGTTTTTTTGAGCGCGCGCATTTGCGTCTTGTCATTCACAAAGCCAAGCAGCACCGATTCGAGCCGTGTCGTGCGGGTGTAATCCTTTTCATTCGGATAAGGCGGTGAGGTAAACACGGCGTCAATCGAGGCCGGTTCGAGATGGCGTGCCATGTCGCGCGCGTCAGCCAGCGCGATGCGTGCCGTCGCGGCGGGCAAGTCCGGCGCGCGTTCCAGATCATCGGCCATGATCTCGACGCGGCTGCGCCGGCCGTCACCGCCTGGCGCAGCCGCGTCGAGATCATGGCCGATGATCTGGAGC
>JANOYK010000953.1:0-23128 GCA_031428855.1 Burkholderiales bacterium
GGAAAAGGGTCGCGTTTCACGATTTACCTGCCGCTCACGCTGGCGGTGACGCAAGTGGTGCTGATCCGCACCGGTGACCGGGTGTACGCCGTGCCCTCGGCGATGGTGGAGCAGGTGCGCCAGATCAAGGTGGACGAACTCGAGCGGGCGCGCACGGCCGGCAAAGTGGAATGGCTCGGACGCGAGTATCCGCTGCACTTCCTGCCGCGCCTGCTTGGGGATGCCGCGCAGACCGCGCAGACGCAGCGCTTCACCCCGGTGCTGTTGCTGCGCTCGGGCACCTCGCGCGCCGCCATCCATGTCGATGAAATGCTGGGCAATCAGGAGGTGGTTGTCAAGAATATCGGCCCGCAACTGGCGCGCGTGACCGGCATGGCTGGCGCGACCGTGCTTGGCACCGGCCAGATTGTGCTGATTCTCAATCCGGTACCGCTGGTGGCGGCGCAGCATGCCGCTGCCGGGCAGGCCGCTGCGGTACTGACCGCCGCCGCAGTGCCGCCGTCTGCGCCGGCTACGGCAGCCGCGCCGGGGCCGGCCCGGCCACTGGTGATGGTGGTCGATGATTCGCTGACGGTGCGCAAGATCACCTCGCGTTTGCTCGCGCGTGAAAATTATCAGGTGCTCACCGCCAAGGATGGCGTGGATGCACTTGAGCAATTGCACGATATTCGCCCTGATGTGATGCTGGTCGATGTGGAAATGCCGCGCATGGACGGATTCGATTTGACCCGTAACGTACGCGGTGACGTAAAGCTCAAAGACATCCCGATCATCATGATTACGTCACGCACCGCCGACAAACACCGCCAATACGCGATGGAAATCGGGGTCAATGTGTTCCTCGGCAAGCCGTATCAGGAAGAGGAACTGCTGGCACAGATTGACTACCTGGTGAAGAACCGGGCGGGTGCCGCCGGCGCCGCCTGATGCGGTGCTGATCCAGGCGGGCACCGCTGCAAACTGCTGCTGCGGTTGCCGCGCGCACCCCGTACGGTAAAATTGAATCTGTCTGCAATTCAATGAAGGAGCCGCGATGTCACAGCGACTTTCCGTGGTTTCCGGCCGCTCGCCCGAAGAGGGGAACACCGGCTTGCCGCCGTCTGTAACAGCTCCGCCCGCGCCAGCCGCCGGCGGCATCAGCCAGACCGCAGAGATCGTCGCCGAACTTGCGGCCGGGCGCATGGTCGTGGTGGTTGATGATGAAGACCGCGAAAACGAGGGCGACCTGTTGATGGCGGCCCAGTTTGTCACCCCCGAGGCGATCAATTTTATGGCCCGGCACGGGCGCGGCCTGATTTGCCTGACACTGACAGAGCAGCGCTGCCGCCAACTCAATCTGTCCTTGATGGTGTCGAGCAACGGCACCAAACATGGCACCAATTTCACGGCGTCGATTGAGGCGGCCGAAGGTGTGACCACCGGCATCTCTGCTGCCGACCGCGCACGCACAGTGCAGGCGGCGGTGGCCAAGAATGCGCAGCCATCAGACATTGTGCAGCCCGGGCATATCTTTCCGCTGATGGCGCAGGCCGGCGGCGTATTGATGCGCGCCGGGCACACCGAGGCCGGGTGCGATCTGGCGGCACTGGCCGGGGCCAGCCCGGCAGCGGTGATCTGCGAGATTTTGAAAGATGATGGCAGCATGGCGCGCCTACCGGACCTGATTGCATTCGCCCACACGCACGGCCTCAAGGTGGGCACGATT
The DNA here is from genome assembly GCA_031428855.1 of Burkholderiales bacterium. GTDB lineage: Bacteria > Pseudomonadota > Gammaproteobacteria > Burkholderiales > JAEUOS01 > CANJDH01. The sequence goes on from JANOYK010000953.1 coordinate 1,706, forward strand.
GCCGATTTGATTCACTACCGCAGCCAGACTGAGAGTTTGGTGACGCGTGCGGCTGCGCGTGATATCACGACCGCGCATGGTGTGTTTGGCGCGGTGGTGTATCTGGACCGTGCCAGCGGCGCATCGCACCTGGCGCTGGTGCGCGGCCAGATCACGGCGGACAGCGAGACCTTGGTGCGGGTGCATGAGCCCTTGTCGGTGATCGATTTGATTGACACCGGTGCCGGTACCCATTCCTGGAGTGTGGATGCGGCCATGCGCGCGATTGCCGCCAGCGGCACCGGGGTGGTGATTTTGCTCAATACCAGTGAGACGGCGGAAGCGCTGACCGCGAAGTTCAGTGATCTGAACGCTGGCGTGCGGCCCAAAACCAAGATGGACTTGCGCACCTACGGCATCGGCGCGCAGATACTGCGCGACCTCGGCGTGGGGCGCATGAAGCTGCTCTCGAATCCGCGCAAGATGCCGTCCATGACCGGTTTTGATCTTGAGGTGACTGGTTATCTGGCGCCGGCAGATGCGCCCGCGCTTTCCCCTTCGCTTGCATCCACCGTTGCACCCACCGTTGCACCCACGGTTGCACCGACCATTGCCTCCACACTTACACCGGCGGCGGCATGAGCGGCGCAGCCGCCGGGTTTGACGAGGAATTGTCGGGCGCGCAGTTGCGCATCGGCATCGTGCAGGCGCGCTTTAACGCGCATATCGGCGACCGCTTGCGCGATGGCTGCATTGCCGAGCTGCTGCGTCTGGGTGTGGCGGAGGACGATATTGAAGTGGTGCTGGTGCCGGGCGCGCTTGAAGCGCCGCTGGCGCTCCAGGCGATGGCGCGGACGGACGGGTTTGATGCGCTGGTCGCGATTGGCTGCGTAATGCGTGGCGAGACCTACCATTTTGAACTGGTCTGCAATGAGTCTGCGCGCGGCGTGGCCCAGGTGCAGCTTGAACATCGCATTCCCATCGCCAATGCGATTCTGACGGTGGAAAACGAAGCGCAGGCGCAGGCGCGTTTGTCCAAGGGCGTCGAAGCGGCGCGCGTGGCAGTGGAGATGGCGTTGACGCTGGAGGAATTGTCGGCATGAAAAGCGCACGGCGCCGTTCGCGCGAATTTGCGGTGCAGGGTTTGTATCAGTGGCAGATCAACGCAGCCGATCCCACCCTGATTGCCAGCGACCTGATGCAGACCAAGAGTTTTGCGGAAGCCGATGAAAAACATTTTCGCGCGCTGCTGCATGGGGTGATCGGCGATGTCAGCGATTTGCGCACGCAGCTGGGTACCTGCATTGACCGGCCGATGAAAGAGTTGAGTCCAGTCGAGCATGCGATCTTGCTGCTCGGCGCATTCGAGCTTAAACATCACCTTGAAATCCCGTACCGGGTGGTCATTAACGAGGCGGTGGAATTGGCCAAGACCTTTGGCGGCACTGATGGTTTCAAGTACGTCAATGGCGTGCTCGACAAACTTGCCCCGCAGTTGCGCCCGGCTGAGACGGCTGAGGCGGCCCTGGCCAAAGCGGTACGGCGTCAGTAACGCTGGCTGCCCGAGGTGCGGTGTCGTGGCCGGCGAGTTCGATCTTATCGACAAATATTTCAATCGGCCGGTGCGCCACGCGCGCCTGGGCGGGGGCGACGATTGCGCGCTGATTGCGCCGCCGTCCGGCATCGAACTGGCGGTGTCGACCGATATGCTGGTGGAGGGGACGCATTTTTTACCGGCCACCGGCGCGCTGCGTTTGGGACACAAAACCCTGGCGGTCAACTTGTCTGACCTGGCGGCGATGGGTGCGGCACCGCGTTACGCTACGCTGGCACTGGCGCTGCCCGGTGTGGATGAAGCATGGCTGGCCAGCTTTGCGCGGGGATTTTTTGCCTTGGCGGATCAGCACGGTGTCGAACTGATCGGCGGTGACACCACGCGCGGCCCCCTGACTCTGTGCGTGACCGTATTTGGCGAGGTGCCGGCCGGACAGGCGGTCAAGCGCTCTGGTGCGCAGGCGGGTGACGATATCTGGGTGTCAGGCACGCTGGGTGATGCGGCTGCGGGTCTGGCGCATCTCACAGGCGAGGTGACGCTGGAGCCTGCGCAGGCCGACTACGCCGTCGCGCGTCTCGAAGCGCCGACGCCACAGATCGGCCTCGGGCTGGCCTTGCGCGGCATCGCCTCGGCAATGATCGATCTCTCCGATGGTCTGGCGGGCGATCTCGGACATATTGCCAAGGCGTCGGGGCTGGATGCGCAAGTGCAGGCCGCCTCCTTGCCGCAGGCGCCGCTGTTGGCAGCGCAGTGGGCAAGTCTGCCGCCCGCTAGCCGGTTGCGCTTCTGCGCCGCTGGCGGCGACGACTACGAGTTGTGCTTTACCGCCGCACCCGCGCGCCGTGACCAGGTGCAGGCAGCGGCGGCGCAATGCGGTGTGCGCGTCACCAATATCGGCAGCATGACTGGCCCAAGAGGCGCTGCTGGAGCGGTTCTTGTCGTGGATGCCAGCGGAAACCCTTGTCTGCCAACGGTTTTGGGCTATGACCATTTCAAGGGGGCGGCATGACGGCGACACTGGGCTGGATCCTGCGGCACCCGGCGCGCTTCATTGCCTTTGGTGCAGGCAGCGGCTTGCTGCGTCCCGCACCCGGCACTTGGGGCACCTTGTTTGCTTGGATCACGTTTGCGCCGGTGACGGCTGGCTTGCGTTTGATCCCGGGCGCAGACGCATACATCGGCATCGGCATCGGTGCTGGCACCGGCGGGCCGACCATGTTGCTGGTGCCGCTGGCCGCGTTCCTGCTCGGCGTGTGGGCCTGCGGCAAAGCTGCGCGCGATTTAGGCGTGGCCGATCCCGGCGGCATCGTGTGGGATGAAATCGCGGCATTCTGGCTGGTGTTGGCATTGGTGCCGGATGGCTTTGCATCGCAACTGGTGGCGTTTGCCCTGTTCCGTCTGTTTGATATCGCCAAGCCACCGCCGATCCGCTACTTTGATGCGACGATCAAGAATGGTTTTGGTGTGATGTTTGACGACACGCTTGCTGCGTGCTACACCGTATTGGTGATGGCGCTCTGGCACCGGATGGCGGCATAAATGGATCAAGCGATGACGGCCCTGGCCATCCAAGTCGGCACGCGCCTGCAGGCACGGCGCTGGATGCTGGCGGCGGCCGAGTCCTGCACTGGTGGCTGGGTGGCAGCGGCGGTCACTGCCATCGCCGGCAGCTCAGCCTGGTTCGAGCGCGGCTTTGTAACCTATTCGAATGAAGCCAAGACCGAGATGCTTGGCGTGCCGCGCGAGTTGATCGAGCGCCACGGCGCGGTCAGCGAAGAAGTGGCGCGCGCGATGGCGGCGGGTGCGCTGCGCCACAGCCGGGCGCAAATTGCCTTGTCAATTACGGGTGTGGCCGGGCCAGGCGGCGGCACTTTGACCAAACCAGTGGGCCTGGTGTGTTTTGGCTGGGCCTGTGGAAATCTCTCCCAAGTGGTTGAAACCAAACAGTTTCCGGGAGATCGGGACGCGGTGCGCCGGGCAGCGGTGATGCATGCCTTGCACGGAGTGCTTGCGCAATTGAAAAAACCTGTATAGAGTGCTGTACATACGTACAACTGGTCGCGCATACAGCCAGTCAATTTGCAGGGAATTCACAGTGAATTTCCCGCAAACCTGGCCAAACCGGAACCAGTTGCACGCCACCGGCGGCACACCCCTTACAGGAGAATCAGGATGAAAATGATGGACGACAACAAATCAAAAGCCCTTTCCGCCGCCCTGGCGCAGATCGAAAAGCAGTTTGGCAAAGGCTCGATCATGAAGCTCGGCGACAAGGGCATCGGCGAGAACATTCAGGTGGTCTCGACCGGCTCGCTCGGCCTTGACATCGCGCTCGGCATCGGCGGCCTGCCGCGCGGCCGGGTGGTCGAAATCTACGGCCCGGAGTCTTCCGGCAAAACCACCCTCACGTTGCAAGTGATCGCCGAGATGCAAAAACTCGGTGGCACGGCAGCGTTTATCGATGCCGAGCACGCCCTCGACCCCAACTACGCGCAAAAGCTCGGCGTCAATGTCGAAGACTTGCTCATTTCGCAGCCCGACACCGGCGAGCAGGCGCTCGAAATCGCCGACATGTTGGTGCGTTCCGGCAGCGTTGATGTGGTGGTGATCGACTCGGTCGCCGCACTCACGCCGCGCGCCGAGATCGAAGGCGAAATGGGCGACCAGCTGCCCGGCCTGCAGGCACGCCTGATGAGCCAGGCGCTGCGCAAGCTGACCGGCAACATCAAGCGCACCAACACCCTGGTGGTGTTCATCAACCAGATTCGCATGAAGATCGGTGTTATGTTCGGCAATCCGGAAACCACCACCGGCGGCAACGCGCTCAAGTTCTACGCGTCCGTGCGCCTCGACATCCGCCGTACCGGCGCGATCAAAGACGGCGAAGAAGTGGTGGGTAACGAAACCCGCGTCAAAGTGGTCAAGAACAAGGTGGCACCGCCGTTCCGCGAAGCCCATTTTGACATCCTTTACGGCCTCGGCATTTCACGCGAAGGCGAAATCATCGAGATGGGTGTCGAGCACAAGATCGTTGAAAAATCGGGTTCCTGGTACAGCTACAACGGCGAGCGCATCGGCCAAGGCAAAGACAACACGCGCAAATGGCTCAAGGAAAATCCGGCAGTGGCCAAAGAGATCGAGACCCGTGTGCGCGATTTGCTTGGCGTGCAGTCCGGCACGCTGGTCACGGCCGACAAGGCCAGCAAGTCTGACGAAGAATAAGTCAGACCAAGAGCCGGCAAGACGGACTAAGCGAGAGCAGCGCGCATGAGAAAACAGGCATAAGTCATGTTTGGCCGTCGTACGCAAGGACTGGCAAAGGGCGCAGGCAGCGGTTGGCGCACCCGCAGTGCGGCGCGTGGACGCGGCGCGCAAGATGCCGGTGGGGCGAATGGTGCCGATGGTGCCGAAGCGGCGGACGGTGCGGACGATGCACAGGATACGGAGGGGGTGCATCCTCCTCCGGTCAACCTGCGCGCCAAGGCGATTGCCCTGCTCGCGCGGCGCGAACATTCGCGCGCCGAGTTGGCGGGCAAGCTGTCGCGTTATAGCGCCGACAAAGCCGCGATTGATACCCTGCTTGATGCCCTGATCGCAGAGAATTTTCTGTCCGAGCGCCGCGCCGCCCAAAGCATCGTGCGGGTGCGTGCCGCGCGGCAAGGCTCGTTGCGTGTTGCCGGTGAACTGCGCGCGCGCGGCATCACCGGTGATCTGGCGGTCGAAATGCTGGCTGACCTCAAGGGCACCGAAGCTGCGCGGGCACAGGCATTGTGGGAACGCAAATTCGGCGAACCGGCCGCCGATGCGCAAAGCCGCGCCAAACAGATGCGTTTCCTGCAGGCGCGCGGGTTTGCGCTTGATGTGATTCGCGCTGTCGTGCCGATCACCCGCAAGGGCGCTGCCAGCCGGGATTGAGCAGCGCTTCATGCCGCACTGGTGAAGCCGCGCCTTTACCGCTCTCCTATATCGCACCGGTATTTCCGGCATCCCATCCGGCATCCCATCAGGCCGCGCCGCCGTTGCGTCCCTGTTGCTGCAGCGGCGGTGTGTCCGCCCTTACAATACGCACCGTGCCGCTGAGGCGCAGCCGGGATGTTGACGCACCTCTGGCCCGGCAGTGCGCAGTCACCAACCCCAGGCTTGCCCGAAGCGTCAAATCAGCGCCGGATTGACTTTGGCTAAGGAAATCGCTGTGCTACCGGGTAAGCTGGCGTCCGCAGAAATTTGAATCATGAGGGGATCACCGTGAAGATTCATGAGTATCAGGGCAAGGAAATCCTGAAGAAGTTTGGCGTGCCGGTTCCACGCGGCATCCCGGCTTTTTCCGTTGATGAAGCGGTCAAGGCCGCCGAGCAATTAGGCGGCCCGGTCTGGGTCGTCAAGGCGCAGATTCACGCCGGCGGGCGCGGCAAAGGCGGTGGCGTCAAGGTTGCCAAGTCGCTCGCCGAAGTCAAACAACGCGCCGGTGAAATTCTCGGCATGCAACTGGTGACGCATCAAACCGGTCCCGATGGACAGAAGGTGCGCCGGCTGCTGGTGGAAGATGGCGCTGATATCAAAAAAGAATATTACGTGGCAGCCGTCACTGACCGCGCGACCCAGCGTGTTGCCATCATGGCGTCGAGCGAAGGCGGTATGGACATTGAAGAAGTCGCGCACAAGACGCCGGAAAAGATCATCAAGGTGTTCGTCGATCCGGCCAAGGGGCTGACCGATGCACAGGCCGGTCAGTTGGCGCAGGGCATCGGCGTTCCCGCAGCTTCGCAGCCCCAAGCGGTCGATGTCCTGAAAAAGCTGTACACCGTCTACATGGAGACCGACTCGTCGCTGGCGGAGATCAACCCGCTGATTCTGGAAGGCAACGGCAATATCAAAGCACTCGATGCGAAGTTCAATTTTGATTCGAATGCGCTCTACCGCCATCCCGAAATCACCGCCTACCGTGATCTCGATGAAGAAGATCCGGCCGAAGTCGAAGCCTCCAAATTTGATCTGGCTTATATCCAGCTTGACGGCAATATCGGCTGTCTGGTCAACGGTGCCGGGCTGGCGATGGCGACGATGGACACGATCAAGCTGTTTGGTGGTGAACCGGCCAACTTCCTTGATGTCGGCGGCGGCGCAACTGCCGAAAAAGTGACCGAAGCCTTCAAGATCATGTTGAAGAACCCGAATCTGAAAGCGATCTTGGTCAATATTTTCGGCGGCATCATGCGTTGCGACGTGATTGCCGAAGGCGTGGTGGCGGCGTGCCGGGCGGTCAGCCTGTCGGTGCCGTTGGTGGTGCGCATGAAGGGCACCAACGAGGACCTCGGCAAAAAAATCCTGGCCGATTCCGGATTGCCGATCATCAGCGCCGGTACGATGGCGGAGGCGGCAGCCAAAGTCGTTGCCGCCGTGAACGCGGTGAAATAAGGTCAAGCGAGAAAACCATGAGCATTCTGATCAATAAAGACACCAAGGTCATCACCCAGGGCATTACCGGCAAAACCGGGCAATTCCATACCCGCACCAGCCGCGCCTACGCCAATGGGCAACATTGTTTCGTCGCCGGCGTTCACCCGAAAAAGGCCGGCGAAGATTTCGAGGGGATTCCGATTTACGCCTCGGTCAAAGAGGCGAAAGCCGCTACAGGAGCCACTGTCAGCGTGATTTACGTGCCGCCGCCGGGGGCCGCCGCCGCGATTTGGGAGGCGTGCGAGGCCGACTTGGATTTCACTATCTGCATCACCGAGGGCATTCCGGTGCGCGACATGCTTGAACTGCGCAACCGCATGATTGCCAAGGAAGCAGCGGGCGGCAAACGCACCATTTTGCTGGGGCCCAATTGCCCCGGCCTCATCACGCCCGATGAAATCAAGATCGGCATCATGCCCGGACATATTCACCGCAAAGGCCGCATCGGGATCGTGAGCCGCTCGGGCACGCTGACGTACGAAGCCGTCGGGCAGGTGACCGAACTGGGACTCGGACAATCGACCGCCGTCGGGATTGGCGGTGACCCGATCAACGGTCTCAAGCACATCGAGATCATGCAAATGTTCAATGATGATCCCGAAACCGAAGCGGTCATCATGATCGGCGAGATCGGCGGGCCGGACGAGGTCAATGCGGCGCGCTGGGTCAAGGACAACATGAAAAAACCGGTGGTGGGATTTATCGCAGGTGTTACCGCGCCGCCGGGCAAGCGCATGGGCCATGCCGGTGCGCTCATTTCAGGCGGCGACGACACTGCGCAAGCCAAGCTCGACATCATGGAAGCGTGCGGTATCAAGACCACCAAGAACCCGTCCGAGATGGGCAAACTTCTCAAGGCGGCGCTGTAAGCGGCCGCTTTACTCACAATTGCATCAGGGCGGGGGCGCTTGATACCGGAGCGCCCTCATTCATTTTTTAGGGGAGACATGGAATGGAAATGCTTTCGGAAGCCACCTTCTGGGCGGCGCTCGGAAATATTATTTTGGTCAACATTGTGTTGTCTGGCGACAACGCGGTGGTGATTGCATTGGCGGCGCGCTCGCTGCCGCCCAAGCAGCAAAAGCAGGCGATTCTGTTCGGCAGCGGCGCGGCGATTGTGATGCGCATCATTTTGACCATATTTGCGGTCAAACTGCTGACCTTGCCTTGGCTCAAGCTGGTAGGGGCTTTGTTGCTGGTCTATATCGGCGTGCAACTGCTGATGGAAGGTGGCGAAGACGAAGGCCACGTCAAGGAGCATACCGGCATGGCTGCCGCAATCAAAACCATCCTGGTTGCGGATCTGGTGATGAGCCTGGACAACGTGCTCGGCGTGGCTGCCGCCGCCAAAGGCAACATCACGCTGCTGGTGCTTGGTCTGGCCATCAGTATTCCACTGATTATTTTCGGCAGCACGTTGATGTTGAAGTTGATGGAGCGCTTCCCCATCATCATCACGCTGGGCGCGGCGCTGCTGGGCTACCTGGCAGGGGAAATGCTGGTCACCGATCCCAAGATGGTCGAATGGTTCCCGCATCTGCATCATGCCCAGGAATTTGTGTTGATTCAGGGGAAATTGGAACTGAGTCTGATTGGACTGGCAGGGGCGGCGCTGGTCGTTATATTGGGCAAGGCGCTGGGCAGCAAGGCTGCCCCAGAAACGCCGGCGGCTTGAGTGCCGGGGCATGATCCCCGGCGCAGATCGCTGCAAAACACAGCCTGGCCAGCGGCAGCAACCGCAGTGGCCCCGCTGGGTAACTCGGGAGCAACACTGGCCCAAAAATAGTTGACGTTGTTGATGAATAACTGCAAGAATGCGGGTCATCATGCTGTTTATTTTGCGGAAAACCGCTTTTACCCCGGTTTTGCCGTAAAATTATTCGCAGGAGTTATCCGGTGTAGCCGATGATTTCAGAGGTTGCCGCGCCGGCACCGGTTTACCGCGTTTTGCATCCGTTACCCGCAGTCGAAGCGCCGTCATTCACAACAAGATTGGCGTGAGGAGGAGTAAGTGGTGGCCAAAATCAAAAGTGATTTCTGGAAATCCGACTGGTTTCTCGGGGTGGTGATTGTCGTCCTGATGTTTTTGTTCCGGGGCGGAGATTTGATGCAGAGCCTGGAACGCAAGGCGTACGACTTGGGCGTCAAGGCGTCATCCAAAGAGCCGAACAAAAAAATCGCCATTATTGCGATTGACGACCAAAGCATCAACAACATCGGACGCTGGCCCTGGAGCCGCGACGTCCACGCCAAGATGACCGATTTGCTGTCCGGTGCCAAAGCCAAGGTGATCGGCAATACGGTTTTCTTCTTCGAGCCGCAGGTTGATCCTGGCTTGGTCTACATCAGCAAATTGCTCGAACTATCAAGCGGCAAGTCTGCTGCTGTGACGGCGGTGCCGGTTGCGCCAGCCGCTGGCGCGGCAACGGCCGGCGCGGTGCCTGAGGCGGCGCTCGCGGTTCAGGCGCAGCCTTCACCCGAATTGGCGCAATTTACGGCGCTGCTCAAAGACGCCGAAGTTGCCCTCAACACCGACCGCAAACTCGCAGAGAGTTACACAAAGGCCGGCAATGTGATGTTGCCGTTGGTGTTTTCGCTGGGCAGTCCGCGCGGCAAGCCCGACAAGCCGCTGCCAAAATTTACCGAGAAGAGTTCGTTTGAAGACAAGAATGGTGAAGCGGTGCCGTCGTCGGCGATTCAACTGCCGATCGATGTGCTTGGCACCGCCGCCGCCGGTATCGGGCATCTGAACGACCTTCCGGACGTTGATGGCGGCATTCGCACCGAGCCGCTGGTAGTGCAATATTTTGACCGCTACTTTCCCTCCTACTCGCTGATGATCGCTGCCAAGAGCTTGAATCTGGGCGTAGGCGATATCAAGGTGACGTGGGGCGAGCAGCTCAAGCTGGGCAAGCTTGGCATCACCACCAATTACCGCAACGAGATGTACACGTTTTACTACAAGGATTCGCCTGAGAAGAAGGCGTTTCAGATCGACTCTTTCTACGATGTTTTCACTGGCAAAATTCCGGCGAGCAATTACGCTGACAAAATTGTGCTGATTGGGCCGACCGCTGCGGGCGTTGGCACCAGCTTTCCGACCCCGGTATCGGCAGCGATGACGCCGGTGGAAAAAATGGCACACTCGGTGTCGAGCATTCTCTCTGAGCATTTTTTCGTCGCACCGTCGTGGGCGGTTTGGCTGGAGTTGTTGGTGTTTTTGGCGGTCGCCGCCTACTTAATCGCGCTGTTGCCGAAGCTCAAGGCCAAGCCGGCCGGCATCATCACGCTTAGCATTCTCGCCGCCCTGATGGTTACCCATTTCGCGCTGATGACCTCGGCCGGCATGTGGATCCAGTTGATGGTGCCCGCTACACTGCTCATGATCGGCCATTTGCTATTGACCACCAAGCGCTTTATCGTGACCGAGGCCGGCAAGCAGCGCTCAGACACCGATTCGGCTGAATCGAACCGCATGCTGGGTCTGGCGTTCCAGGGGCAGGGCCAGCTTGACATGGCGTTCGACAAGTTCCGCAAGGTGCCGTTTGACGGACCGTTGATGGACAACTTGTACAACTTAGGTCTTGATTTTGAGCGCAAACGCCAGTTCAACAAGGCGCAGTCGGTATACGAATACATGCACGGCCACGATCCAAAGTACAAGGATCTGGAGCAAAAAATCTCGCGCGCCAAAAATCTTTCCGAGGCGGTCATGCTCGGCGGTGGTGGTGGCGGTCGCACCAATGCCAGCATTCTGGACGCTGCAGGCCAAGGCGAGAAGCCGATGCTTGGGCGTTACCAGATTGAAAAGGAGCTCGGCAAAGGCGCGATGGGTGTAGTGTATTTGGGCAAGGATCCCAAAATTGGCCGTGCTGTGGCCATCAAAACGATGGCCTTATCACAGGAATTTGAGGCTGAAGAATTGGCCGAAGCCAAAGAGCGCTTCTTCCGTGAAGCCGAAACCGCAGGCCGACTCAACCATCAAAACATTGTCACCATCTACGACACTGGTGATGAGCATGACCTGTGCTACATCGCCATGGAGCTGCTTAAAGGGCAGGATCTGGTGCTCTATACCAAACCCGAAGCGCTGCTGCCGGTGCCGCGCGTCGTGTCGATTTACGCTCGTGTAGCCGACGCCCTTGGATATGCGCACCGGCAGAACGTGGTGCATCGTGACATCAAGCCGGCCAACATCATGTACGACCTGGAGGGAGATAACCCGAAGGTGGCGGACTTTGGCATTGCGCGCGTTACCGACTCTTCCAAAACCAAGACCGGCATGGTGCTAGGCACGCCCTCGTATATGTCGCCGGAGCAGCTGTCGGGCAAGAAAGTGGACGGACGCTCGGACCTGTTCTCGCTGGCGGTGAGCATTTATCAAATGTTGTGCGGTCATCTGCCGTTCGTCGGCGATTCGATGGCGCAGCTTATGTTCAAAATCGCCAACGAGGAAGCTGCGGACATCCGCACCCTGAATCCGGCCATTCCCGATGGTTTGGCCGAGGTGCTCAAGCGCGCCATGGCAAAAGATGCGGATCAGCGTTTCCAGTCGGGTGAAGAGTTCGCTGCGGCGCTGCGGCCCTATGGTGAGCAACCCGCCTCCTCAACCGGCATGAACATTCCGGCCGCGGTGCCGGCTCCACGCCCCGCGCCGGCGGTTCCTGCTGCCGCACCGCAAGCCCCTAATCCACACGCAGGCGGGACAGTGCAGATGATGGCACCGGCCGCTGGTGCCGCCGGCATGGCCGATGCCGACAAAACGCTCATCCTGCCGGCAGCGGGCGCGCCGAACGCAGCCAAGGCCGCTGCGAAGCCGGCCACGCCAGGTAAAGATGATGTCGATATTTCACTCTAGGGATCCAAAATGAGCCTTGCTGACGCGCTTGAAATCGTTGGCCATACCGATCCCGGCATGGTGCGTTCGCACAACGAAGACTCAATCGCCAATGATGTGCGCTTTGGTCTCGCCATTCTGGCTGATGGCATGGGCGGCTACAACGCCGGCGAAGTCGCCAGCGGCATGGCGACCACGGTGTTGATGACTGAGCTTCAGACTGTTCTGTCGAACACTGCGCCATTTGAGCCCGATGCCGCCGGGGTGGAAGCCCATACCGCCGCCGCGCGCTTGCTGCGCGAACAAATCACCAAAGCCAACTCGGCGATTTTCTCGGCCGCCCAATCGCAGCCGCAGTACGCGGGTATGGGCACGACGCTGGTGATGGCAGTTTTTTATGACAACAAGATAACGGTCGCGCATATTGGAGACTCGCGTCTTTACCGTTTTCGCGCCGGCAAATTTTCGCAAGTGACGCGTGACCACTCGCTCCTGCAGGAACAAATCGACAGCGGCATGATTACCGAGGAAGAGGCCAAGCATTCCCAGAACAAAAATCTGGTGACGCGTGCGCTCGGCATTGATCCCACGGTGGAGGCAGAGTTGCACGACTACGATACTCTGCCCGGTGATATTTACCTGCTTTGCTCCGACGGGCTGTCCGACATGGTGGAAGACCCGGAAATCGGTCTCACGCTCGAAACGCTCGGTGGAAATCTCAACCTGTGTGCGCAGCAATTGGTGCAGATGGCAAATGACAACGGCGGGCGTGATAACGTATCTGTGCTCCTCGTCAAGATTTTGAAGGAATACCCGGCGGCGAAGGGGATGTTCGGCAAGTTTTTGGGATGGTTCAAGTAAACTGGCTGTATACGAAAATACGCGAAAATACGCGAACGAAAAAAGGATCGGGCTATGGCAAAGCTAATTCTCAGCATGGACGGCTTGGTGCTCAAGGAAATTCCCTTGACCAAGGAGCGCACAACCATTGGCCGCAAGGCGCATACAGACATCCAGATCGATAATCTGGCAGTGTCGGGTGAGCACGCGGTGATTGTGACCATTCTCAACGACTCGTTTCTGGAGGATTTGGGGTCCACCAACGGCACGCTGGTCAATGGTCAGCCGATCAAGAAGCATTTTTTGCAGCCCAATGATGTGATTGAGTTGGGAAAGTACAAACTCAAGTACATCAATGAAGCTCCCAAGGTGGCGGCAGCTGCGGATTTTGAAAAGACCATGGTGTTGCGCCCCGGCTCAATGCCCAAGCCCGCGCCCGCCGCATCTCCTGCACCGGCAGCCGCGAAAGCTGACGACGACAGAACTGTGAAACCCGCTGGCGCACCAGCAGCTGCGCCAACGCCAGCCCCCGCAGCGGCGTTGCCGGCGCGTCAAGGTGCGATTCAGTTGCTTTCCGGGGCCAACGTTGGCAAAGAACTGATTCTCACCAAAGCACTGACGACGCTTGGGAAACCGGGTGTGCAGGTAGCGGTCATTACCAGACGGCCGCAGGGGTTTTTCATCACCCACGTTGAAGGTGCCAGCTTCCCGGTGGTCAACGGCAAGGCGCTTGATGCGCAGGCCCATCCTTTGAACGATCATGACGTGATTGAGATCGCCGGGACAAAAATGGAGTTTTTCTACAAATAAGGATCCTCCGTCCGCGTGCTGTGTGGGGTTGACGGCGTGAGACGGAAGATTTGACCGGGAGTCCACGCTTGAAGCAGCACATCGTCCGTATCAGTCTGGGTATTGCGGTGCTGCTGATTTTCCTCGGGCACGCTGCGGAGTTGTTCAATATCCGCTTTATCGGCCAGATCGACGCCATCATCTACGATGCGCGTTTAAAGCTGACCATGCCCAAGAAGCTGGACGAGCGCATCGTCATTCTCGATATTGACGAGAAGAGTCTGGGAAAACTGGGGCGCTGGCCCTGGAACCGCGACAAAATGGCCAAGCTCATGAATAAACTCATGGGCGATGGCAAGGACGATTATGGCGTCGCGATGATCGGCTTTGACGTGGTGTTTGCCGAACCCGATACCAGTTCCGGCATTGCAACACTTGAGCGGCTGGCCAAGGACGATTTGCAGGCAGTGCCGGAATTTCAGGCGAAGCTGCAACAACTGCGTCCCGCACTCGACTTTGACGATCAGTTCGCCAAGTCGATGGCCGGCCGGGCGGTGGTGCTCGGCTACTACCTGTCGAGTGAAGACAACGCCGAAAAAAGCGGGGCATTGCCCCCCGCAGTGTTTCCCAAAGATCATTTCAAGGGCCGCACCATCGACTGGTACCGCTGGAACGGACACGGCGGCAATCTGGCCCCATTTCAAAAGTCGGCTTTGTCGGCGGGTATCTTTAATCCTATTCTTGATCTCGATGGTGTAGTGCGCCGGGTGCCCATGCTGTCGGAGTACAACGGGGTCTATTACGAAGCGCTGTCGTTGGCAATGTTCCGGGCCATGCTGGGCTCGGTCAACATTGAGCCCGGCTACCCGCCTGAGCGATTTCTTTCAGCAAAGTATTCGGGAATGGAGTGGCTGGAACTGAAGGCTGGCAATCGAACGTTTAGAATTCCGGTGGACAAGAATGTGGGAGCGCTGGTGCCGTATAGAGGTCCCGGTAACGCCACTGGCAATTCATTTCGCTATATTTCTCTCGGGGACGTTTGGGAGGGTAAAGTCCCCAAAGATGCCTTAAAGGGCAAGGTCGCGATTTGGGGTACCACCGCCCCTGGCCTGCTCGATTTGCGTTCCACCCCAGTTGGTGAAGCTTACCCAGGGGTAGAAATACATGCCAACCTGCTGTCGGGCATGATGTCGCAGACGTTCAAGGAGAAGCCTGCGTATGTAATTGGTGCCGAAGTGGTGCTGTTGCTGATGGGCGGCATTGTGTTGGCGATGTTGATGCCGTTTCTGTCGCCCTTGCGTGCCACCATCGTCGCTGTGGTGGCGATGCTGCTGGTGATGGTGCTTAATTATTTCGTTTATACCCAGGCCGACATCGTGCTCCCGCTCGCGGCTTCGCTCTTGATGACGGCGGCTTTGTTTACACTTAACATGGCCTATGGTTACTTTATCGAGAGCCGCAGCAAGCGCCAATTCGCCGATTTGTTCGGGCAATATGTTCCGCCGGAGTTGGTTGACGAGATGGCGCGCGATCCCGAGAAATACAGCATGGAGCCGAAGGAGGCGGAGTTGACCATTCTGTTTTCGGATGTGCGCGGCTTCACCACGATTTCGGAAAGCCTATCGGCCGGTGATTTGTCGCTTTACATCAATGAGTTCTTGACCACGATGTCTGCCATCATTTCGAAGCATCGAGGCACCCTCGATAAGTACATCGGTGACTGCATCATGTCGTTTTGGGGCGCTCCGGTTCCGGACCCGGAGCACGCCCGGCAAGGCATTCTTAGTGCGCTGGAGATGCAAATAGCCTGTGTCGGGCTTCGCCAAAAATTCATCGCCAAAGGCTGGCCTGACCTGAAAATCGGCATTGGACTCAATTCCGGCAACGTGCGCGTAGGCGACATGGGATCAAAAGTGCGCAAGGCCTATACCGTCATGGGCGACCCGGTCAACCTCGCATCCCGGCTCGAAGGGCGCACCAAGGAGTATGGTGTCGGTGTGATGGTGGGCGAGAACACCGAAAGAATCGTCAAGGACATTCTGTACCGGGAACTGGACCGTATCCGCGTCAAGGGCAAGAACGAGCCGGTGGCCGTTTTTGAGCCGCTTTGTCTGGAAGCTGAGGCTGACAAAAAACTCAAGGACGAAATCAAACTGTGGCGCGATACGCTCAAGGCCTACCGCCAGCAACAGTGGGATCAGGTCGAGGTCGGCCTGCTCAATTTGCAGCGCATCAACCCGGATTGCTATTTATATGAGATGTACGCCAAACGGGTGGGGCAGCACCGCAAAAATCCTCCCGGCCCCAATTGGGACGGTGTCACGACTTTTGATGAGAAGTGATGATTAGGCGCGTATGAAAGTCAAAGTGCTTGGATGCAGCGGCGGTATCGGCGGGAAGCACCTGCGCACCACCTCGTTGCGCATTGACAACGACATCCTGATTGATGCCGGCACGGGTGTGACGGACCTGTCGCTGACCGAGATGTCGATGATCGACCATATTTTTCTCACTCACTCACATCTGGACCACATCGCGACCATCCCGTTTATTGTCGATACGGTGGGAGCGATGCGTGACAAACCGCTCACCATTTACGCGATTGAAGAGACGATCGACACGCTCAAGAAGCATATTTTCAATTGGAGTGTGTGGCCCGATTTCACCTCGATTCCGACTGCGGAAAAGCCTTTTATGCGGTACCAGACCATCAAGGAAGGGCAGAGCATTTCAGTTGATGGGCGCAAACTGACGGTGTTGCCAGCCAATCACACGGTCCCCGCTGTCGGTTATCAACTCAATAGCGGCAGAGCCAGTCTGGTGTTTTCGGGCGATACCTTTACCAACGACCCGTTGTGGAAAATCGTCAACCGGATCCCCAACCTGAAGTATCTGATTATTGAAACGGCTTTTTGCAACCGCGAGCGCCAGCTTGCCGTCGCATCAAAGCACCTGTGCCCGAGCCTGCTGGCCGAAGAGTTGAACAAGCTTGAGCGCACCGCCGAAATATTCATTACCCATTTAAAGCCGGGCGAAATCGAATTGACGATGCAGGAAATCGAGGAATTCGCGGGTGACTACAAGCCGCGCATGCTGCAAAACGGCCAGATTTTTGATTTCTGAACCAGCATGAGCGCCGTATCTCTCGAAACCCTGCGCGCGTTTGAGCCGCTATCGGCGCTGTCGGATGCGCGGCTCAAGGAATTTGCCGATCTGTGCTACCTGGAAAACATTCCGGCAGGGATGGATCCGTTTCGCGTGCGCACCCCTTCGGAACAATTGTCGTTTCTGGTGGCGGGTGAATTGCAGTTGCAGTTTGAAGGCGGCGGCGAAGAGCGCCTGAAGGGGGGGGGGGCAGAGGCGCGCACGGCCCTGGTGCGCGCTGAAGCCATTGTGGCGTCCAAAACCCTGACCGATGTGCGCCTGATCCGGATTGACCGCGACTTGCTCGATATTATGCTGACGTGGGATCAGTTGGCGGCGTTCGACGCCACCCGCACTGGCAGGTTGAAAACGCTCACCAGCGCGCAAGTGGCCGACCCGGTGCCAGCGAACTGGAACGTCATGTCCGGCGTCTTTAGCGTGCGCAATTTGCATACCGGCGCGTTTGCCCATTTGCCGCCGGCCCACATTGGTGAGTTGCTCAACCGCTTCAACCGGTTTGAGGCCAAGGCCGGGGCAGTGGTGATCCGCGAAGGCGATGAAGGCGACTATTACTATGTGATTGAGTCCGGTCGCGCGCAAGTGACGCGCGCGGTGGGCGGTGTCACGGTGACACTGGCAGATTTGAAGAGTGGCGATGCGTTTGGTGAAGAGGCGCTGGTCTCGGATGCCAAGCGCAATGCCACGGTTACGATGAAACTTGACAGCGTGCTGCTGCGGCTGGCCAAGCAGGACTTTATTGCCCTGCTCAAGGAACCGTTACTCAACAAAATACCGGTGGAGTCGGCACGCGCAAAAGCTGCAGCCGGCGCGCAATGGGTCGATGTGCGCTACCCGTCTGAATACCAGTATGACCGCATGCCGGGTGCCATCAATGTTCCCTTGTCGGAAATTCGCAACGCGTTTGGCGTGCTCAGCAAGGAACGCGACTATATTGTGTATTGTCAAAGTGGGCGGCGCAGCGCGGCCGCGGCATTTCTGCTGGCACACCGCGGTTTCAGAATAGCGTTGCTCGATGGCGGGCTGTGGGCGGCAAAAAATGGAAAAGCCACTCCATGAGTCTTAATTGCAGTGTTCACCGCGTGAGGTGCATATGAGTGCAGTATTGAGTCCAAAACCGGCGGCGCAGGCGCCGGATGTCAATCTGAGGCTGAATTTCCAGAAAAACCTGCAGGTGGTTACCAACCGCATTCACGCGACCAGTAACGTTGACGAGATCATGCTGGAGGTTAGCCAGGAAATTTGCACCCTGTTTAATGCCGACCGGCTGACCATCTACTCAATGGGTGAGGACAAGGCGTCAATTGTCTCCAAAGTCAAGACGGGTCTCAATTCATTCAAGGATCTCAAGCTGCCAATTGCGGAGCAGAGTCTGGCCGGTTACGCCGCGCTCTCGAAAAAGATCATCAACCTCAAGGATGTGTACGACGAGGCTGAACTCAAGTCGCACAATCCGAACCTGCGATTCCTGCAGGAAGTGGATAAGCGCACCGGTTACCGCACCAAGCAGATGCTGGTCGCCGCTATTGTTGACGCCCAAGCCAATGACCTCATCGGTGTGGTGCAGATCATCAACAACAAATCGGGACAGCCGTTTGGAGTGCTCGAAGAGGAGGGCGTTGCAGCACTGACACAGACACTGGCCATCGCCTTCCGCCAGCGTCAGAAATCGGGGCAGCCGGTCAAGACCAAATACGATTATCTGGTGGCCGATGCAATCTTGTCGGCGCAGGAATTCGATTTGGCGACCCGGTCGGCCCGGCGCAAAGGCACAGATATCGAAGAAATTCTGATTTCGGAATTCCAGGTAAAGATTCCCGCGCTCGGTGCCTCCCTGGCCAAATTTTTCGGGGTGCCGTACGAGCCGTTCAAGGCTGAACGGATCAAGCCGGGTGAACTGCTCAAAAATCTCAAGCGGGATTACGCCGAATCGAGCGAGTGGGTACCGATTGACGATGCCAAGGAGGGCTTGGTGGTGATGTGTCTTGACCCTGAGCGGGTCAAGAGTTCGCGCATCGTCACCAACGTGTTCCCGCGGGCCAGCAAAATTGCCTACCGCGTCACCACGCGCGGGGAATTCAAACTCACTCTCAACGGCTTGTTTGGCGAGGTGGCCGATACCAGCTCGATTGATGACTTGCTGTCCGGCATGGACGACGATGAGTCGGTCGATTCATTGGGTAATTCGGCCGATGATGTTGACGCCGCCGCTGACAATGAGCTGGTCAAGCTGGTCAACAAGATCATCGTTGATGCCTACAACATGGGTGTGTCCGACATCCATATCGAGCCGTATCCGGGCAAGGCCAAGACGGAAATCCGTTTCCGCAAGGACGGCTCGCTGATTCCCTATATTGAAATTCCGGCGAGTTATCGCTCGGCGCTTGCCGCGCGCCTCAAGATCATGTGTGACCTTGATATTTCCGAGAAGCGCCGGCCGCAGGACGGCAAGATCAAGTTCAAGAAGTTCGGACCGCTCGATATTGAGCTGCGCGTCGCGACGATCCCGACCCAGGGCGGGGTCGAGGATGTGGTGATGCGTATTCTGGCAGCCGGCGAGCCGATCCCGATCGACAAACTTGGCCTGACCAAGTACAACAACGACAATCTCAAAAAGACGGTGAGCAAGCCCTACGGCCTGTTTTTCGTATGTGGCCCGACCGGCTCTGGCAAAACCACGACACTGCATTCGGTGCTTGGCTTCCTTAACACGCCCGATACCAAAATCTGGACTGCGGAAGATCCGGTCGAGATTACGCAAAAGGGCCTGCGCCAGGTGCAAGTCAATAAAAAAGCCGGCCTTGATTTTGCGGTGGTGATGAAAGCCTTTCTGCGCGCCGATCCCGACATCATCATGGTCGGCGAGATGCGCGATGCCGAGACCACCGGCACCGGCATCGAAGCGTCGCTCACAGGCCACCTGGTATTTGCCACGCTGCACACCAACAGCGCGCCGGAGGCGGTAATCCGGCTGCTCGACATGGGCTGCGACCCGTTCAACTTCGGCGACGCCCTGCTTGGCATTCTGGCGCAACGTCTGGCCAAGCGCCTGTGCGGCGATTGCAAGGAGGCGTACAACCCCGATCCCAACGAACTCAAATCATTCATCACCGAATACGCTGAAGAGTTGATTAAAACGCCAGCCTGGAAAGCGGATGCGCAAGGTTCGTTCAAGAAGCTGTACGACCGCTGGATGACAGAATATGGCAAAGACGGCAAGCTCACCCTGTTCCGCTCCAAAGGCTGTGACAAGTGCTCCAACACCGGCTACCGCGGCCGGGCCGGCCTGCATGAACTCATGATTGCTTCGGAGCGGGTCAAGAAACTGATTCAGGAGCGGGCGCGGGTGGCTGACCTGTTTGTGTGCGCGGTCGAAGAAGGCATGAACACCCTCAAGATGGACGGCATGGAAAAAGTGCTGAAGGGTCTGACCGACCTCAAACAAGTGCGCACTGTCTGTATCAAATAAACAATGTCAGAGGTCTCGGTTGAGGATCTATTCAAGCGGCTTGAGCAACTCAATGCCGTCGGCGCTGCGCTTTCACAAGAGCGCAACATTGACGCGCTGCTCGACAAGATTCTCAACGCGGCCAAGCACATCACCAACGCTGATGGCGGCACCCTGTACCGGGTGGCGGACGGTGACAAGCTCACCTTTGAAATTCTCCTCAACGACTCGCTCAACATCCGCTTGGGCGGCACCTCCGGCAATCCGATCACGTTTTATCCGATCAAGCTCTATGCAGAGGATGGCAGCCCGAACCGCAACATGGTGGCGGCCTATGCCGCGCTGACCGGTGACACCGTCAATATTGCGGACGCCTATACCGCAGAGGGATTCGACTTTGCCGGCACCCGCGCCTTCGATAAAAAAACCGGCTACCGCTCCACCTCATTTCTCACCATCCCGATGCGGGACCATGAGAACGAAATCATCGGTGTGTTGCAGCTTCTCAACCGCAAGGATCCGGCCAGCGGCGGCGTCACCACCTTCTCGGACGCGGACCAGCGTCTCGCTGAAAGCCTCGCATCGCAAGCCGCAATTGCCCTCACCAACCGCAACCTGATCCTGCAGCTGGAGCAACTGTTCGAATCGTTCATCAATGTGATGAACACCGCGATTGACGAAAAATCGCCCTACACCGGCGGCCACTGTCAGCGCGTGCCGACGCTGACCATGATGCTGGCCGAGGCGGTCAACCAGACCACTGAAGGCCCGCTCAAAGATTTCACGATGACCGACCGTGACCGCTATGAGCTGAAAATCGCCGGGCTATTGCACGACTGCGGCAAGGTCACCACGCCGGTTCACGTGGTCGATAAATCGACCAAGCTTGAAACCATTTTCGACCGGATTCATATGGTTGATACGCGTTTCGAAATACTCAAGCGCGACCTTGAAATCGCCGTGCTCAAAAAAGAGATGACTGGCGCGGCAGCTGCAGCGCGCGCGGCCGAGCTGGACACCGACCGCGAGTTTTTGCGCCGTGCCAACGTCGGCGGCGAGTTCATGAAGGACGATGACATTGCGCGCATCAAGCGCATCGCCGAATATCGCTGGCGTGATCTGGGCGGTGTCGAAGCCAATTTCCTCTCGGAAGAGGAACTCAAAAACCTCACGATCCGGGCCGGCACGCTGACAGGCGAAGAGCGCCAGATCATCAATCATCACATCGTTGCCACCATCAAGATGCTGGAGGCGCTGCCTTGGCCCAAGCATCTCATGAACGTGCCCGAGTATGCCGGTGGTCACCACGAGCGCATGGATGGCAAGGGCTATCCGAAAGGCCTCAAGCGTGACGAG
>JANOYK010000954.1:0-13325 GCA_031428855.1 Burkholderiales bacterium
GATTGCGGCGGATGTCATAACAAAGCTGCAAGCCGACAAACTCGCGGTCGGCATGCTTGTCCATGCGCTCGCTGTGACGGAAATAAAAAATGTAAAGGTCGAAGTAGTCGCTCTGATACCAGCGCCGCTTCGGGCCGTCTGTGGCTTGCTTGCTGATGTTGATTTCGCGGAACATGATGCGATGCGCAATGGCACTCGTGATGGCACTCGTGATGGAATGCCGTTCACTCTAGCGATTTGGCGAAAAAATTGCAAGCCAAAATCTTATAAAACAACAGCTTAAAACAACAACCGCCAATTCACTGGAATGTTGCTTGGGTCAAAAAAATTGACCTCGCCACCCCGTTTACAGGTTCCGATGCTGCATAGCCGCATAGTACAATTCTACGATTGGATGAACCGGTTTACCCGGCCTGAATCCCAGCGCAACACACCACCCTGATCGGACCGTCCTCATGCTTTATCAACTGCACGAACTGCAGCGCCAGTGGCTCAATCCGCTCACCTCGTTTGCCGAGAGCGCCGCCTCGCTCTACTCGCATCCGTCCAGCCCGCTGTCGTACGCCCCGTTCTCGCGCGAGATCTCGGCCGGCTACGATTTGCTGCACCGCGTCGGCAAGCTCTATGACAAGCCGCTGTTTGGCATCCACGACACCATCGTCAACGGCAAGCAAGTTGCAGTCACCGAAGAGACCATCATCGACAAACCGTTTTGCCGCCTGCAACACTTCCGCAAAGCAGACTTCAAAAACAACGGTGCCACGCAAGCCGGCAAACAATCCGCCGCACAACCCGCCGTCCTGATCGCAGCGCCTTTGTCGGGCCACCACGCCACCCTGCTGCGCGACACCGTGCGCGCCATGCTGCCCGCGCACGACGTCTACCTCACCGACTGGATTGACGCGCGCATCGTGCCGGTGTCTTCGGGCGCGTTTCACCTTGACGACTACATCGCCTACATCATCGAATTTGTGCAGCACCTCGGCCCCAATCTGCACGTGATCTCGGTGTGCCAGCCGACCGTGCCGGTGCTCGCTGCCCTGTCACTCATGGCGGCCAACAAAGACCCGAAAAGCCCACGCAGCATGACCATGATGGGCGGGCCGATTGACTCGCGCCGCAACCCCACGCAAGTCAACAACCTCGCCACCACCAAGCCGATTGAATGGTTCGAGCACAACGTGATTTACCGCGTGCCGCCGAATCACCCGGGCTTCATGCGCCGCGTCTACCCGGGTTTTTTGCAACACGCCGGCTTTGTTGCCATGAACCCGGACCGCCACATGCAAAGCCATCAGGACTATTACAACCATCTGGTGCAGGGCGATGGCAACTCGGCCGAAGCGCACCGCCAGTTTTACGACGAGTACAACGCCGTGCTCGACATGGACGCCGATTACTACCTCGACACCATCCGCACCGTGTTCCAGCAGCACGCGCTCGCCAACGGCACCTGGGTCACCGGCAAGACACTCGGCAATCAAAAGATTGAACCGGCCGCCATCACCAAGACGGCGCTGTTCACCATCGAAGGCGAACTCGACGACATCTCCGGCGGCGGCCAAACCGAAGCCGCACATGACCTGTGTACCGGTGTGCCAAAGGCGAAGAAGCAACACTTCACCGCACCCCAGTGCGGCCACTACGGCATCTTCGCCGGACGGCGCTGGCGTGAACTGATTCAACCCAAAATCGCAGACTTCATCCGCAAGAACAGTTAAGCCGAAACGCTTAAAATCTGCCGTCTGCAAACGCGGGCGTCCCGGTGGTTCACCGCGACGCCCGTGTTTTTTGTCCCAGCCGCACCGGTGCCATCGCTCCACTCCACTCCCCTGACCACTCCCATGACTGACAAGCTGATTGAAGTCCGCAACTCCCCGATTCACGGCCGCGGCGTGTTCGCCACCAAGCCAATCAAAAAAGGCACGCGCATCCTTGAATACAAAGGGGCGCGCATGACGCAAAAAGAATCCGACATCGTGTATAGCAACACGTCGGATAGCGGCCACACCTTCCTGTTCACGCTCAACGACTACTATGTCATCGACGGCAACAAAAACAGCAATTCTGCGCGCTGGATCAACCACGGCTGCGCGCCCAATTGCGAGTCCGAGACCGAAGAAGACGATTCTGGCCGTCCCGAAAAAGAGCGCGTCTTCATCCACGCCATCCGCAACATCAAGCCGGGTGACGAGTTGATGTATGACTACCTCATCACACTCGACGAGCCGCACACCAAACGCATGAAAAAAATCTGGCAGTGCCTGTGTGGCGCAGAGCAGTGCAAGGGCACCATGCTGGCCGACAAGGAAGACTGAAGCGCATCGGACTGCCTGCGGGCGCAGGCGGGACGCAAGGCGGCTTTCGCAAACTCAATCTGTCACTGCTGTATTTGCCGTTGCCCAACTGGACGCTCTACGGCAATCTGCCGGCGCAGCGCGCCGGCAAGAATCTGGACAAATGTCACTCGGCGGCGCGCAGGGTGTGCGTGCCTATCCCGTGGGTCATGCGGCGGGAGTACCATGACGTGCAGGCCACCGTTGAGTTGCGCTATGCGCTACCGCAGGTGTTCGGGGCCGCGCCTTCCATCGTGCCGTTTGCCGATGGCGGGCGGGTGCAGATCAACCGCAACCCGTTTGCGGCGGGGCTGCACAGCCGCTCGCTCGGCGCGGCTGGCGTGGGCTTTACCCTGACCAAGAGTGATGACTACGCGCTGCGCCTGTTTTGGGCGGCCAAGATCCCGGGTGATATTGCCACGGCCGATACAGACCGCTATGGCCGGGCCTGGCTGCAGGCGCTGAAGTTTTTTTGAGGCATCGCGCCAAGAGCCGCTTGCACCAAGGGTTTGCGGATTGGTTGTGTGATTGTTTGCCAGCCAGATCATGCCGTCATCAACAAACTTCATCGAACCTGGCGAAATCGTTTCATTTCACCCCACATAGTGGCATCGGTTTCAGATCGTTTCATATCGGTTCATTTTCCGCTGAACCGTTTCAGTCCCCTCTCATGCCGGCAGCCGCTTCTGCAGATAAAATTCGCGCCTGCCACCCCGCTGGAGCACCCCGTGAATCTTGAACTTCACCCCTTGCACCCGGTCTTCGCCGCCGAAGTCAGCGGTGTCGATGTACGCAACCCGCTCACCGCGCAACTGTGTGCAGCGATTGACGCGGCGATGGATCAATATGGCGTGGTGGTGCTGCGCGGTCAGCAGATCAATGACGAGCAGGAAATGGCGTTCGCGCGCGCGCTCGGGCCGTTGGAACCGATGCCGGCCCATGTGGGTATGGAGAAGCAGCGCTTGAAGCACCGCGAGATGGTGGACATTTCCAACCTTGAAGTCGATGGTTCGCTGCTGCCGGCCGATGACCGCCGCCGCTTGTTCAACCTCGGCAATATGCTGTGGCACACCGATTCGAGCTTCAAGGCGACGCCGGCCAAATATTCGATGCTGCATGCGCGCGAAATTCCGCCCGAGGGCGGTGAGACCGAATTTGCCGACATGCGCGCGGCATGGGATGCCTTGCCGGCCGCGATGCAGCAGCGCATTGAAGGCCTGGTCTGCGATCACTCGCTGCTCTACTCGCGCGCCCTGCTCGGCTTCGATGCCTTCACTGAAGATGAGCGGCGCATTTTTGCGCCGGTGCCGCAGCGGCTGGTGCGGCGGCATGCGGGCTCGCAGCGGCACTCGCTCTACCTGGCCTCGCACATCGGTGCCATCCACGGCATGCAGCGCCCTGAGGCGCTGATGCTGATCCGTGATTTGACCGAGCATGCAACGCAGCGGCAGTTTGTTTACAGCCACACTTGGCGTGTCCATGATCTGGTGATCTGGGACAACCGCTGCACCATGCATCGCGGGCGCACCTATGACGATCAGCGTTACAAGCGTGATATGCGCCGCATGACGCTGGAAGATAGTGCGCCAACATTGGCGCAGCCTGCTTGAGCCGGATGGTGCGTCACGCCGCCCATTTTTCGCTCAAGCCTGAGTTCACCATTCTGCTTAGAATGGCTCCTGGAGCCATTCTTCTCCACCACACTACCGGTTTAACGCAGCGTACCCACGCGCGGCACCACGCGGTCGGCAATCACGCTGCCCACTTGCGCGCCGAAGCGCTTGGCGAGACGGTCGGCGATGTTTTCTTTCTCGGTGTAGTCAACGATGGTCTCGGCCTTGAACACATCGCGCGCGACTGAATCGACAGTGCCATAGCCGTCGGCCAGACCCAGTTCAATGCCCTTGGCACCAGTCCACATCAGGCCCGAGAAAATTTCGGGGGAGTCCTTGAGGCGTTTGCCGCGGCCTTTTTTGACGACATCGATGAACTGGCCGTGGATGTCGGCCAGCAGCGATTTGGTGAAGGCCTGATGCGCTTCGTTGACGGGCGAGAACGGATCCATGAAGGCTTTGTTCTCCCCCGCTGTCATCAAGCGCCGCTCGACGCCGAGTTTTTCCATGGTGCCAGTGAAGCCGAAGCCGTCCATCAAGACGCCAATCGAACCAATCAGTGAGGCTTTGTCGACGTAGATTTTGTCGGCGGCCGAAGCGATGTAGTAGCCGCCCGAGGCGCAGATGTCTTCGATCACCACATGCAGCAGCTTTTCCGGGTGCTTGGCGCGCAGGCGTTTGATTTCGTCGTAGACGATGCCGGACTGCACCGGGCTGCCGCCCGGGCTGTTGATGCGCAGGATGACGCCTACCGAGTCTTCGTCTTTGAAGGCCTGCGCGAGGGCGTTGGTGAGACGGTCGGCGCTGGCGTCGCCGGTGGAGTCGATCACGCCGCGCAGTTCGACCAGCGCAGTGTGTTTTTTGTCGGTCGGGCTTTTCGACTTGGAGAAAAATGGCAGGCCGGCCACGCCGATCACCAGCACGGTGATGTAGGCAAACGTGAGCAGCTTGAAAAAGATGCCCCAGCGGCGCGAAGTTTTTTGTTCCTTGAGCGCGGCGAAGGCGAGCTGCTCGATGGTCTGGCGCTCCCAGGTGGGGGAGGACAGTGAGGCCGCGCCGCTGGCGCTGTTTGCGCTGTTCGCATTGTTCAATGGGTCGCGCGCGTCACCGCGCATGTCGTCATTCGTCATGGGTATGCTCTTTTACTCTTCGAGAAAAATATGGCCATCGTGTTCGGACACGGCGATGGGGGTCAAACCGCTGCCGCGACAGGGGCCGCCGACGCAGGCGCCGTTGGCGGGGTCATACATGGCACCGTGGGTGGCGCACACAAAGTATAGGCCGTCACTGTCGAAAAACACGCCGGGTTGCCAGTCCAGTTCGACCGGCACATGGGCGCATTGGTTCAGATAGGCGCGCGCAATACCGTCGTAGCGAGTCACGAACGCACTGCGCTTGCTGCCCTTGATGTCGGCCTCAAAGCGCACACCACGCCCGCCCTCCTCCAACTCGGCGCTGGCGCAGATGACGCGCGCGGTGGCGCTCACGCACGCTCCTTGATGCCAGCGCGGGCGTGGGTTCCCGCAGCTTGCAGCGCGCGGCGGGCATCAGCCATGTTGTTGCAGCCAGTGGCGCAACTGGCCCACGCTATCGACAATCGCGAGTGCGGCGACGGTTTCAAGCTGTTCGCGCGGGTGCGCGCCGTAGGTGACTGACAGTGCAGGCACGCCGGCATTGAGCGCCATTTGCGAGTCGTGCGTGGTGTCGCCGATCATCAGCGTGCGTGCCGGTTCGACCATGAAGCGGTCGAGCAGATCGTGCAGCATTTGCGGATGCGGCTTGGAGTGGGTTTCGTCGGCGCAGCGGCTCCAGTCGAACATACCGTCGAGGCCGCCGTGGGTCATCGAGCGGTCCAGCCCCGCGCGTGATTTGCCAGTGGCTACCGCGAGCTTGATATCACGCCCCTTGAGTTCAGCCAGCAGTTCGCGCATGCCGTCAAACAAGGTCATTTCGTGTTCGCGAGCGCGCCAGTGGGTGACATAGCGCTGCACCAGCTTGGGGTATTCGGCGGCGGGCAAGCTCGGCACGGCGTGCTGCAAGGCGTCGTTCAGACCCAGGCCGATAACGTAGCTCGCCACTGAATCGTGCGGCACCTCGTAACCGAGATCACGCGCCGCTTCCTGAATGCAGGTGACGATCGTGCCGGTCGAGTCCATCACGGTGCCGTCCCAGTCGAATACGACCAGATCAAATTGTTGCGTCATGGTTTATCAAAGCGTTTGCCGAAGCGGGCGAGGTAATGTTCGCATTCTGCCGGCAGTGGTGCCTCGATGCGAATCCGCTCTGCGGTGAGGGGATGAACAAAGCCCATTTTAGCGGCGTGCAAAAACATACGCTTCAAGCCGTGCTTGGCCTCTGTCTTGTTGAACGCAAAGTCGCCGTACTTGTCATCGCCCGCAATCGGATAACCGGCGCTGGCGAGGTGAACCCGGATCTGGTGGGTGCGGCCGGTTTTGATTTGTGCTTCGACCAGGGTCATTGCGCTCGTATCTGCTGCGGCTGTTGCGTCATCTGCGTGGCCTGCTGTGCCTGCCCGGCTCCCGCTGCGCGGCGCGCGCGCGCCATCCGCAGTCCCCGCTGCGCCAAAGCGTTTCACCACGCTGACGATGGTGTGCGCCTCTTTTGCATACTCCCCATCGTCCGCCTCAGCGACGCGGCGCTCGCCTTCGCCGGTGGTGTATTTGGCCAGCGCCGTTTTGATGTGGTGTTTGGCCGCGTGCGGCCAGGTGCCTTTGACAAGGGCGAAATAGCGTTTGTCGGTTTTGCCTTCGCGCATCAGCGCGTGCATGGCGACCAGCGCGCTGCGCTTTTTGGCCAGCAGCAGCACGCCCGAGGTGTCACGGTCGATGCGATGCACCAGTTCGAGAAACTTGGCATCGGGCCGCGCCGCGCGCAAGGCTTCGATCACACCGAAGCTGACGCCGCTGCCGCCATGCACCGCGAGGCCCGATGGTTTGTTGATGGCGAGCAAGGCGTCGTCTTCAAAAATAATCGCCAGATCGGCACCGGCACGCACTTGGCCGCTGGCAGGGCGTTTGGCCACCGCGCCGCCCACAGCGCCACCTGCCGTTCCACCCGCCCCGCCCGCCCGCGCCTCCAGCCGCACTGGCGGTATCCGCACCACATCGCCCAGAGCCAATTTGGTGAGCGCAGCGGCGCGGCCCTTGTTCACCCGCACCTCGCCGGAACGGATGATGCGGTAAATCAGGCTTTGCGGCGCGCCCTTGAGGCGCTTCATCAAATAGTTGTCAAGCCGCTGCCCGGCAGCGTCTTCGCCGACTTCGGCCATTACCACTGATCCCTTCCCTAAATCCTTCATTTGTCTATATAATTTGGATCGTGGGTTGAAAAGTTCGTCTCAATTTGCGGCAGTTTCCGGCACCATGTGTAAGCTTGTTTTGGGTGCCCTTCTGCATCAACCAAATTGTTGATCGCGCCGCTGATGTTGCATCAGCCGGCTCACTCAAAGGCAAATTGCCCGCCTTCAACAAGACAATGGGCGATGTTAAAGTAAATCAGCAATTTAATTGCACGCACCGGTCGTTACCACGAGATTTTCATGATGTCCGCCATTCTGCGGCCACCACGCTTCTCACCTAAACCTCTCCGTTCACACACACACATAGCCCCATGCAAATACTCTTGCAATCCGGCTTTTTATTGAGCGCGTTCGCGCTGCTGGGCTGGTTCAGCCTTGCAGCCGCTGCGCCGCGTGTGCTGGCGGCAAGGCCGACCCGATTAACCCCTGCGGCAGGGTGCGTGCAGGGAGCATTCAATGAAACGCATGTTATTCAACGCAACCCACGCAGAGGAACTGCGGGTTGCGATCGTCGATGGACAGAAGCTGGTGGATCTGGACATCGAAACCGCTGGCCAGGAACAGCGTAAAAGCAATATCTACAAGGGTGTCATCACCCGGGTCGAGCCCTCGCTCGAAGCGTGTTTCGTAGATTACGGTTGCGACCGTCACGGCTTTTTGCCGTTCAAGGAAATTTCCCGCTCGTACTTCCGCGAAGGCGTCTCGGTGCGCGATGCCACCATCAAAGAGGCAATGCGTGAAGGACAGGAACTGCTGGTGCAGGTCGAGAAAGACGAGCGCGGCAACAAGGGCGCGGCCTTAACCACGTTTATCTCGTTGGCTGGCCGCTACCTGGTGCTGATGCCGAACAACCCGCGTGGCGGCGGTGTCTCGCGCCGGATCGAGGGCGACGACCGCGCCGAACTCAAAGAGGTGATGGACGCGCTGCAATACCCCGAGGGTATGAGCCTGATCGCGCGCACCGCCGGCATTGGCCGCGCCACCGACGAGCTGCAGTGGGACTTGAACTACCTGTTGAAATTGTGGGACGCGATCAAGACCGCCGCCGACGGCATCAAGGGCGCCGAGCTGATTTATCTTGAGTCGAGCCTGGTGATCCGTGCGATCCGCGATTATTTCTCGTCCGACATCGGCGAGATTCTGATCGACACCGACGACATTTACGACCAGGCCGTCAGCTTCATGTCGGTGGTGATGCCCGACACGGTTGCGCGCGTCAAGCGCTATCAGGACGAAGTGCCGCTGTTCTCGCGCTTCCAGATCGAACACCAGATCGAATCGGCCTATTCACGCACGGTGCAGTTGCCCTCGGGCGGCGCAGTGGTGATTGACCACACCGAAGCGCTGGTGGCAGTCGATGTCAACTCGGCGCGCTCGACCCGTGGCAGTGACATTGAAGAGACTGCGACGCGCACCAATCTCGAAGCCGCTGATGAAGTCGCACGCCAGTTGCGTTTGCGTGACTTGGGCGGCCTGATCGTGATCGACTTCATCGACATGGAAAACGCGCGCAACCAGCGCGATGTCGAGCAGCGATTGAAAGATGCGTTGAAACCCGACCGCGCCCGCGTGCAACTGGGCAAGATTTCGCGTTTCGGTTTGATGGAACTGTCGCGCCAGCGCCTGCGCCCGGCTCTTGCCGAAGCAAGCTATACGGTGTGCCCGCGCTGCACCGGCACCGGCCACATCCGCGATACCGAATCGTCCGCGCTGCACATCCTGCGCATGATTCAGGAAGAGGCGATGAAAGACAACACTGGCGCGGTGCATGCGCAGGTGCCGGTCGATGTCGCGTCCTTCCTGCTCAACGAGAAGCGCCACGAAGTGAGCAAGATCGAAGCGCGCTTCCGCGTCAATGTGCTGCTGGTGCCCAATAAATTTTTGGAAACACCGCATCACACCATCACGCGTCTGCGCCACGACGACCTGCCCGAGACCATGAAGAACAGTTTCGAAATGGTGGTCGAGCCCGAAGCGCAAGACTACAAGCGCAAAGACGCCAAGGATCTGCCGAAGAAACTGGAGCCGCTGGTCAAAGGCATCACGCCCGAAGCGCCGCCGCCGCCGCGTGCTGAGCCGGTGGCTGTAGCTGCTCCTGCCGTTACTGCCCCCGCCGCGCTCGCGGCACCGGCTGCACCGAGTGGCGGCATTGTCAGCAAGATTTTGGGCTGGTTCAAGCCCAAGGCCGAACCCGAAGTGGTGATGCCGGTGCCGGCAGTTGCCGTGCCGGCCACGACAGCACGTGGTGAAGACCGCAGCAGCCGTGAGGGACGCGGACGCGGTGGTGAGCGCGCGGGTGCTGCTGGTGGTTCCGGTGATCGCGGCCGTGGCCGTGGTGACCGCAATGGACGCGGACGCGGTGGTGAACGCGGTGAGCGGCCCCAGGGTGATCGCGGCGAGCGCACCGGGGCCGAGCATGCTGAGCGCCCGGCACGTCCGGAACGCGGTGAGGGACGCCCCGAGCGTCCACGGCATGAGGCGCGCAATGGTGCCGATGCGGCCAAACCGGAAGGTGATGCCGCCGTGGCCGACCAGGCGGCCCTGATGGCCGCTGCTGGTGGCGCTGCCGGGGACGGCAACATGGCAACAACCGGTAGCGATGGTGCAGGCAACAACGGCCAGCGCCGCGAACGCAGTGAGCGTGGTGGCCGCAACCGTGGTGATCGTGGCGACCGTCCCCCGCGCAGCCCGCGTCCGGGTTCCGAGAATGGCGAGAACGCACCCGCTGCCCAATTGCGTGAGGGTGAAGCACCTGCCGCACCGGCTGGCGCGGGCAGCATCCAGGGCGCCGGTGGCGACACTGGTGAGGCGTCGCACCCAGGCGGTGAAGGAGAGAATGGTGATGGCGAACGCGGACGGCGTGGCCGCCGTGGCCGCCGCGGCCGTGGCCGCAATGACCGTGATGGCGCACCGGCGGATGGCCAGCAAGCCAGCCACGACGGCCAGGTTGGCAACGACAGCCACGCCGTCAGCACCGCATCACACGATGCGCAACCCGCATCGAGCCACAGCGCATCCGTCATGGCAGGCGTGGCCATCGCCGCGACCGCAGCTACTGCGGCAGTAGTGGCTGCCACCGCCCGCTCGGAAGACCATGCCGCCGCACCGGTGCCAGATCACGCGCCAGAGCACGCACCAGCACCCATACCGCAAGCAGATGCGCAACCGGTACCGCCGCAAGTGCATGCCCCACAGGCGCATACGGCGCAGCCCGCGCTGGCCGCCGTGGCACCCAGCGTCGCTGCTGCCGCACCTGCTGCATCCGCGCCGGCCCCCGTCTATACCCCGGTGCCGCCCAAAGCGGTCGAGCCGATTGTCATGCTTAAGGCGGTCGAAGAGGTATTGGCCGAGCGCAGCAGCATGCTCAACGCTGCCGGTCTTGCATTGGTCGAAACGGACGCGAGCAAATGGCGCGCTGCCTACGACCGGTCCGCGCAGTACGTCGAGCCGCCGCGCGCCCCGCGCGTCAAGCGCCCGGCAGCGGTGATCGATCAAGGGCCGCTGGTGCTGGTCGAAACGCGCAAATAGCGCTGGGCCAGCCCGGCGTTGGCCAAAGAGCCTTGTCCACCAAGGTTCTCCGCCTGATCTCTCTGTAAAAAAAGCGGCATGCCCATCAGGCATGCCGCTTTTTTTTGCGCCCCGGTTCTTTACTCGATCTTCAAGCCGATATCGCGGATCACTTTGCCCCACTTTTCCTGTTCGGACTTGAGGAACGCCCCCGCCTGCTCCGGCGTGCTAGTGATCGGTTCTGCGCCCAGTGTGGCAAAGCGCTGCACCAAGGCCGGCCGCTGAATCATCTTGTTGACTTCGCTGTTGAGCAGCTTGATGACATCGGGCGGTGTGCCAGCCGGCGCAAACAGCATGAACCAGCCCAGCACTTCAAAACCGGGCACTCCGCTTTCGGCCACGGTGGGCACCTCGGGCATCAGCGGCGTGCGTTTGCTGCTCGATATCGCCAGCGGCCGTGCCGAACCTTTGCGGATGTGCGGCGTCATCACGGCGATGTTTTCAAACATCATCTGGATCCGGCCCGACAAAAAATCCGGCATCAAGGCACCCGTGCCTTTGTAGGGGATATGCACCATGTCCACTCCGGCGGCGCGCTTGACCAGTTCGCCGCCCAAATGCTGGCCGGTGCCGGGGCTGGATGAGGCGAAGTTGTATTTTCCCGGGTGTTGTTTGAGCAAGGCAATCAGTTGCGCGAAGCTGGTGACGGGCGTGTCCGGATGCACCACGAATACATAGGGCGTGCTCGCCATCAGCGCCACCGGCATCAAATCTTTTTCCTGATACGGCAGGTTGGCATAGAGCGACGGCGCAGTGCCGTGGGTGCTCGATGACATCAGCAAGGTGTGGCCATCCGGCTCCGCCTTTGCCACCTGGCCCGCGCCGATGCTGCCCGAAGCGCCAGCGCGGTTGTCCACCACAAAGGCTTTGCCGAGTGCCTCGGTAAAGCCCTGCGCCACCATGCGCCCAATGACATCGGTGGTGCCGCCGGGTGGAAATCCGACAATCATCTTGACCGGCTGTGCCGGGTAGGTTTGCGCGGCGGCGGGCAGTACCCAACAGCAAGCGAACAGGAATGCTGCGGCAGTAACAACACCAACACGGGCGCGCGGTTGAAACCGGCGCAAGCACACATTCAACATGCAACTCTCCTCGAAAAATGTAGTGGTATAGCGAATCCGGTTAACGCGATGACCAGTGCCGTTACGACACCGACGCAATCGCCTGCAACACGGTCTCGCGCCCCAGATCAACCGCATCCTGATACACATAGCCAGACAACTCGCCAAGAATCGAAGTGCGCGTCATGTGGCGGATTTTGGTTTGGTCGAAATCAGGCAGCGCCATGTGCAGCAGAGCGCGGTTGTCCCACATCACCAGATCGCCCACTGACCAGCGATGCCGGTAGACGAATTCATGGCTGGTCGCGTGCTCGTTCAGGAATCGCAAAATCGGCGCGCTCTCTTCCTCCGAAAAACCGACAAAGCCGCGAATCCGCTGCCCGAGGAACAAGGCTTTTTTGCCGGTGTCCGCATGGGTCTTGACCACCGCATGCACCACCGGCGGATTACGCCGCTTCATGTCGGCCACTTTTTCCGGGTCGCGCTGCTCAATGCCCTTGATGAGCGACACATCATGAATCGCTTCGAGCGTGCCGATGAAGGCCTGCATCTTCGGGCTGAGTGTCTCGTAAGCCAGATACATGTTGGCCCACAGGGTGTCGCCGCCCACCGGCGGTTTCTCTTTGCACAACAACAGCGACGCCTTGGCCGGCCGTGTGGTGTAGCTCAGGTCGGTATGCCAGTTGCGCCCGGTGTTGCGCGTCTCCGATGGCTTGCCGTCGCGCGGCTGGTTGGTCACCAACAAAATTTCGTGGTGCGCCGGGTCACGGTAGTGCGGCTGAAAATCGTTTTGTTCCGGCTCGCCAAAACGGCGTGTAAAGGCGATCTGCTGCTGTGAGTCCAGGTCTTGTCCGGGGAACACCAGCACCAGATGCTTGTGCCAGGCGTCGAGAATCTGCTGACGCGCCAGATCATCGAGCGGCTGGCGCAGATCGAGGCCAGTGACTTCTGCGCCGGCAGCAAAGCCCAGCGGGTTGATGGTGATGCGGTTCATGTGGTGCTCTCCTCTCGTGTCTGCATTGCAATGCCGCCGCCCGCAGCGGCGAAATCAGTTTCGGCGCGGCTGCGCGGCAGCAATATCTTCAATCAAACCGGCGCAGGCATCCTCAATGTAATCGAGCACGCGCTCAAACCCGGCTGCGCCGCCGTAGTAAGGGTCAGGCACTTCTTGCTGTTTTTTGAAGTTGCGCGCATGGCGCATCAATAATCCGACCCGCGCGTGTTGCGAGGGCAGACACTGCGCCAGCAACGCAGCAAGATTGTCGCGATCCATCGCCAGCACGTAATCAAATTGTTCAAAATCGGTATCGGCCACCCGGCGCGCGCGCATCGGCGACAGGTCATAGCCGCGCTGCAGCGCATGCGCCTGCGAGCGGCGGTCCGGCTCATTGGCGAGGTGATGCGCGTGGGTGCCGGCCGAATCGACCCG
>JANOYK010000955.1:0-3156 GCA_031428855.1 Burkholderiales bacterium
CTGTGCCCAAACCGGTGCCCAAACTTGCGCGCAAGCCCGGCAGCGGCGGCACGCTCGCCGCCAAGCTCGCGCGTCTTGGTCTTAAGAGCCGTTTTGATCTGGTGCTGCATCTGCCGCTGCGCTATGAAGATGAAACCCGCATCACGCCGGTGAACGGGTTGGTTGACGGCGTGTTCGCGCAAGTCGAAGGCCATATCGCCGAGGCCGCGATTCAGTACCGCCCGCGCCGCACCTTGATCGTCAGACTGGCCGATGAAAGCGGCGCGCTGGTGCTGCGCTTTCTCAATTTTTACGGCAGCCAGGTCAAGCAATTGGGCGAGGGCATCCGCTTGCGCGTGTGCGGCGAGCCGCGCACCGGTTTTTTTGGTGCCGAGATGATTCACCCGCGTTACCGCGAGGTGGAGCCGGGCGCGCCGCTGCCGCAGTCGCTCACGCCGGTCTATCCGGCTACGGCAGGTCTGGGGCAGGGCACGCTGCGCCGCGTGGTGGTCAACGCGATTGAAAATGCCCGGCGTGATGGGCAACTGGTCGATACCACGCCGCCCGCCGTGTCCGCGCAGATGCAGTTGATGCCGTTTGCCAAGGCGATCCACGCACTCCATTTCCCTGCACCGGGCGCGGGTGCAGCAGCGCTCGACCGCAGCGCGCACCCGGCCTGGCAACGGATGAAGTTTGACGAATTGCTGGCGCAGCAGTTGTCGCTGCAAAGCGCGTATCGTGCGCGCCGCCTTGAAGGCGCGCCACGCTTGGCAGCACATGCAAGGATGGCGCTATCGACGGCAGACACTTCGCTGATGGCAATCCACACGGTGGCAACTTCAGAGGCAGCATCGCTTGCGGCGGCGTCACAGGCCAATGCAGTGCCGTCTCTGCGGCAAAAATCCGCCACTGCACATCAGCCAAGAACCGCTCCAGCAGCCAGTCTTGAGTCATCACCTGCCGCAGAACCGCTCCAGGAGCGGCTCCTGGCCCTATTGCCATTTTCATTGACCGCTGCTCAACAGCGCACCCTCAATGAAATTTTGCGTGACCTCGAAGCGCCGCACCCGATGCGCCGCCTGCTGCAAGGTGATGTCGGCAGTGGCAAAACCATCGTCGCCGCGCTCGCCGCCTGCCGCGCGATTGACTGCGGTTATCAGGCCGTGTTCATGGCCCCGACCGAAATTTTGGCCGAGCAGCACTACCGCAAGTTAAGCCACTGGCTGGCACCGCTTGGCGTGTGCATGGCGTGGCTGTCCGGCAGTTTGAAAAAACGCGAGAAGACCGCAGCCGCCGCTTCAATCGCCAGCGGTGACGCGCAACTGGCCATCGGCACCCACGCCTTGTTTCAGGAATCGGTGGCGTTCCACAAACTCGGGCTGGTGATCGTGGATGAGCAACACCGCTTCGGCGTCGGCCAGCGCCTCGCCCTCGCCCATAAGGCCGGCACGTTGATACCGCACCAGTTGATGATGAGCGCCACGCCGATCCCGCGCACACTCGCCATGACCTTCTACGCCGACCTTGATGTGTCGGTGATCGATCAAATGCCGCCGGGCCGCACGCCGGTGCGCACCAGACTCGTGGCCGATACCCGCCGTGATGAAGTGATTGGCCGCATCACCGATGTCTGCCGCGAAGGCCGTCAGGTTTATTGGGTCTGCCCGCTGATCGAGGAATCCGAAACCCTGCAGTTGCAGACGGCAGTGGAAACGCATGAGCGCCTGACCGCGCTGCTGCCGGGGCTGGAGGTAGGGCTGGTGCATGGACGGCTGAAACCTGCGGAGAAGGCCGCAGCGATGGTGCGTTTTATCGCGGGTGAAACCGATGTGCTGGTGGCGACCACCGTGATCGAAGTCGGCGTCGATGTGCCGAACGCCTCGCTGATGGTGATCGAACACGCCGAGCGTTTTGGCCTGTCGCAACTGCACCAATTGCGCGGACGCGTCGGGCGCGGGGTTGACGAGAGCGTCTGCATTTTGCTGTACCAAACGCCGCTGTCAGAAAACGCGCGCGCGCGCCTCAAGGTCATGTTCGAGACCACCGACGGCTTCGTCATCGCGCGCGAAGACCTGCGCCTGCGCGGGCCGGGCGAATTTCTCGGCACCTTGCAAAGCGGTGTGCCACTGCTGCGCTTTGCTGATCTTGAAGCCGATGTCGAATTGATCGAGCAAGCGCGCACCTGTGCTGCGCAGATGCTCGATGCGGGCGGCCCGTTGGCGGCTGCGCATCTGACGCGCTGGCTCGGCAGCCGCGAGAGTTATTTAATGACGTAGCGGGCGCTGCCGCCGCCGCTCTTTGCTGCGCGTCGCCGCGTCCCACCGCTCGTCACCCGCAATCAGCCGGGGAGCGGCGCGCACGGCGGCACAGCGCACAAATTTGCTCTAATCCCATGCCATGAATCTCAACACCCTCACCGAACGCCTCACCCAGTACGAAAAGCTGATGCGGCTCGACAAGCCGATTGGCACGCTGCTGCTGCTCTGGCCCACGTTATGGGCGCTGTGGATCGCCACGCGCGGCCAGCCCTCGTGGGTGCTGGTGTGGATATTTACGCTCGGCACGCTGCTGATGCGCTCGGCCGGCTGCGTCGTCAACGACTACGCCGACCGCGAGTTTGACAAGCACGTCAAGCGCACCCAAGACCGCCCTCTCACGGCTGGCAAGGTCAGCGCGAAGGAGGCGTGGATTCTCGCTGCGCTGCTCGCCGCCTGCGCGTTCGCCCTGATCGTGCCACTGCACAAGCTGGTCTGGCTGCTTTCGTTAGTGGCACTGTTTCTGGCGGTGAGCTATCCCTACACCAAGCGTTTCTTCGCCGTGCCGCAGGCTTATCTCGGCGTCGCCTTCGGTTTCGGCATCCCGATGAGTTTTGCGGCGGTGTATGGCAAGGTGCCGCCCATCGCCTGGTGGCTGCTGGCCGCCAACATCTTCTGGGCCATCGCCTACGACACCGAATACGCCATGGTCGACCGTGACGACGACATCAAGCTCGGCCTGCGCACCTCCGCCATCACGTTCGGCCGCTTCGACGTGTCGATGACGATGCTGTCCTACCTGATGTTCTTTTTCATCATGGCCGCCATCGGCATCCAGATCAGACTCGGCCCGATTTATTTTGCCGGACTGGCCGTGGCCGCGGCAATGGCGGTCTACCACTACCGGCTGATTCGCACGCGC